>DATLVV010000024.1:0-13422 GCA_035577165.1 Steroidobacteraceae bacterium
TGACGGCCGGTGACTAACATGATCCGTTCCTCGGCGGTGTCGCTGGCCCTGGGTTATGTCGCGCTCGGAATCGCCGCGCTGGTGTTGTTCGCGGCTCCCCTTTGGTACGCCTGGCAGGTGACGATTCAAGAAGGCCGGGCGGAGATCCTGCAAGCCGATGCGCAGCGCCTCACCGATGTATTTCGCCGTGACGGCGCGCCCGGTCTCAAAACCTTCATCGATACCCGCGTCGGAATGCAGATCGCCGGCGAACGACTTCTGCTGTTGACCGATTCATCGATGCATCCGCTGGCGGGCAATCTCTCGGCGTGGCCCAGGTCGGTGCCAGCCGCGCCCGGCAACTATACGATTGAAGTGGAAGTTGCCGATCAGGGGATGCAGCCGGCGCTGGTCCACGTCGCCATGCTCGGCAATTACAATCTGCTGGTGGGCCGCTACAACACGCTGTTTGCGCCGCTGCAGACGCGCTTCTGGTACGGTCTGGCCGCCGCCATCGCGGTGCTCTCGGTCGCCGGCCTGCTGGTGGGCCTCATCACGCGCCGCGCCCTGATGTCGCGGATCTACAGCATCCGCCAGACCGTGTCGGCGATCATGCACGGCGATCTCAAGCATCGTCTGCCCACGCATTTGAACGACGATGAACTCAATACTCTGTCGCGCACCATCAACGGCATGCTCGAGCAGATCGAACTTCTGGTGCATGGCGTGCGCAATGTGTCCAATTCCATCGCGCACGATCTGCGCACGCCATTGGCGGAATTGCGTTCGCGGCTCGAAGAATTGGCGCTCATCCGCCCCCCTCCTGCAGAAACGTTCGCCGAAGTCGACGGCGCGGTCGCGGACGTCGACCGGGTGATCCGCATCTTCGATGCTCTGCTGCGCCTCGCCGAAATCGACGCCGGCTTGCGCCGTTCCGGCTTCGTGCCTCTCGACGTGGCTGACCTGGCGTCGAATGCGGTGGAATTTTACGCCCCCGCTGCGGAGCTGAAGGGCATCGAGCTCACGCTGCTTTCCGATGGCGCGCAATCCGTGTCGGGGGATCCCGTTCTGCTCGCGCAGGCCCTGGGCAACCTGTTGGACAACGCCTTGAAGTATGCCCCGGTGAATGGAACGATCAAGGTTGCGGTACACAGGCGCGCCGGCGGCACGGTCGAGGTTTCGGTGGCGGACAATGGCCCGGGAATCGCCGAGTCGGAAAGGATCAAGGTGGTCGAGCGCTTCTATCGCGGCGATGCCAGCCGCGGCACGCCGGGCGTCGGCCTTGGTCTCAGTCTGGCCCAGGCGGTGGCCAAGCTGCACGGCAGCGTGCTCGAGTTCTCGGATCAGGCTCCGGGGCTGCGCGTGGCGTTCACGGTTCCTCTCGACGCAGCGGCCGCGGCTCCTGCCACACCGCCGGCGCCGCAGTCTGTCGAGCACGAGGTCGCCGCGCCGGCAACACTGGCCTCCTCCTGAGCCGCAACGTAATATCAGCGGATGCTCGTCAACTGCGCCGCGTACCAGGATGGAAGGAAACTCGGCGACATCGACGTTGGACAGATCAGCGACTACCTGCAGCGGCCCGATTGCTTCGTATGGGTCGCGGTGCACGATGCCGCCCCGTCGGAACTCAACGGCATGCAGCAGGCGTTTGGCCTGCACCCGCTTGCGGTTGAGGATGCTCAGACCGGACATCAGCGGCCAAAAATAGAAGAGTACGGCGACTCGTTGTTCGCGGTACTGCACATCGTCGAGCCGCATGGGGACGAACTGAACGTCGGCGAGTTGGCGATATTCGCGGGCCGCAACTACGTGTTATCCGTGCGCAACAACGCCGAAAAGGGTTTTCAGGACGTGCGCGCCCGATCCGAGCGCGAACCGGATCTGCTGCGCCAGGGACCCGGTTACATTCTGTACGCGTTGATGGACGCGGTGGTCGATCGCTACTTTCCGCTGCTCGACAAGCTCGAGGATGAGCTTGACGGGATCGAACGGGGTATTTTCGCCCCCCAAGGTGTGCCGCGCGAGAACATCGAAGCCCTCTATGAGTTCAAGCAACGTCTGATGGTCATGAAGCACGCGGTGTCGCCGCTTCTGGAGGGCGTGTCGAATTTGTCCGGGGCGCGTGTTCCGCTTTTATGTGCGGGGATCACCGTGTATTTCCGCGACGTGTACGACCATCTGCAAAGATTGAATCAAGCGGTGGATTCGATTCGCGATACGGCGACGACCGCCACATCCGTGAATCTTTCAATGGTGACTTTGCAGGAAAACGAGACCATGAAACGTCTGGCCGCGTACGCCGCTTTGCTGGCGGTACCGACCATGATTGCCGGCATCTACGGCATGAATTTCGAACACATGCCGGAGCTTAAATGGCGCTACGGCTATCTTCTGTCCCTGTTGGTGATGGCCGGAATCGACGTCTACCTGTATTTCCGCTTCAAACGCGCCCGCTGGCTTTAGCAATTCAATGTGTTGCGCTTGTTACTTAATACAGGCCGGCAAAATCTGTCGCGAAGATTTCATGAAACTGTTACGCAGTTCCAAGATTTCCGAGGCCGACGGGTCTACTCTCGGGCCATGTCCCCGAAGGTTATCCTGTTCACGCTTGGGTGCGTGCTCGCCTGGTTCGTACTGCTGCCGGTAGTGGTGATCGGCGGCGGATTTGCACTGTTTCTGTACGCGATTCTTGCCGAGCTGGCCGCGTTCATCACCGGCAAGCCGAGCAAGGCGTTGGACACGGCCGTTGCCCGCGAAATAGCGCGCCGCATGTGCGGCTTCGGGCGGTAGCGCTCGTCACCCGTCCCGGCGGCCGTCATTTACGTGCACGGCCCCAAGTCAGCATCATCGTCACGGCGTAATTCCAAACCGCGCCAATGAGTATTCCTGCGATGGCGGCAGGGAGCCAGCCCTTTCTCAGGCCGTAAAGTGCGGACGCAACACCGATGTTGGCAAAGCCGCCGATGCTGCAGGCCAGAACGAATGACAGCCAGCCCCGCCACCAACGAGCGCCGCGTAGCCGCAAGTCGCGGTAGGTCAGGACATTGTTGACGGCGTAGTTGAACGTCATGGCGCACAGGGTGGCGACGGTCTGGCCTACGACGAAGCTGCGGTGCAGTCCCTGAAAGACCAGGGCGAGCACGGAGAAATGAACGGCAACCCCCGCCGCCCCGACAATCGAGAAGGCGAGGAAACGCACCGGAATCCAGCGCCCCACCAATTTGTCGGCCAGCAGCATGCCGTAGTCCCAAGCCGTCACGGAATCGAGTTTGCTTTCGCCGGCTCGACGCAGCCTGAACCGATAGGCCAGCTCCGCGAAGCGCAGCGGCTTGCGATGGGACGCGAACAGGTCGGTCAGTATTTTAAAACCGATCGCGGACAGGTTGTGCACCGTGTCGTCCAAGACCGATCGGCGCATCATGAAGAATCCGCTCATCGGATCCGTCAAATCGGCCGGCACCACCAATCGGCTGAGCCGCACGGCAACACGGCTCATACGCGCACGACGCGCGTCCCAATCGCCGATATCACCGCCCGGCGCGTAACGGCTGCCCACCACGATATCGGTATCGCCCTGTTTCAGGATATCGAGCATCTGCGGCAACAGACGCTCGTCGTGCTGAAGATCCGCATCGATCACCGCAAGATAGTCAGCCGTGGTGGCGAGCATGCCCTCGACGCAGGCCGAAGAAAGACCGCGGCGGCCGATTCTGCGCACGCATCGGACCCGGCTGTCGGCCGCCGCGTGCCGGCGCACCACATCGGCGGTGCCGTCGGGGGAATCATCGTCGACGAAGATGACTTCCCACGATCGATCGCCGAGGCAGGCCGCCAGACAATCGATCAACTCGGCGATATTGTCGCTTTCGTTGAATGTCGGCACGATGATCGATAGTTCCGGGCCTGAACGCGCGGCAACCGAAGTCAGCGCCGGCATCGCGCCGTCCGGCGGTCCGAGCGGTCGATGGTGTTCGGCAACGTTCATCGCGGTACTATAAACACCCGGCGGTGCTGACGCACCAATTGATGTCAGCCTTTCGCGCCAACTCATGAAACTAGAACGGTGAGCGCCGTGCCGCAGAATAAGGAATTCTTCAACAGAGGCGTCCTCACCGCCCTGCCGCCGCTGCTCGATGTAGCCCTGTTTTGCGCCTTGATTGCCAATGGCGCGTCGTTGCTGACCAGCCATGTCGCGAGCTTCTCAGCGGCCATGGCGTTGAATTACCTACTGAAACTTCGTTTGAGGGTGGTTGCCGCAGGAGCGGGCCACAGTCTGCGACTGCACGCTCGGCTGCTGTTGGTGGCCGCGATGGCGCTGTTTCTGCGCGGCGGCGTGCTGGCCTTGTTGGCGTTGACCTGGACCTGGCCGGCGCAGCTGTCCATTGTATTTGCGGTCCTCGCCGGCATGGCCGTAACCGTTTCTGGGTTCTCGTATGTGCTGTCCCCGGCCGACGGCGAGTCGCGCACGCGAGCCCTCTCGATTGGCCTCGTCATTTATGCGATCAGCCTGCGATTGCTGTTCGTCGGGGCGGTTGAACTGCTCCCTGAAGAGACCTACTACTGGAATTACTCCCGTCATCTCGACATCGGCTATCTCGATCACCCACCGCTGGTTGCGTGGCTGATCAGACTCGGCACGACGGTATTTGGTCAGTCGCCGCTCGGGATCCGCTGCGGCGCTCTGTGCTGCGGTGTGATTACCTCGGTGTATACCTATCGACTGACGCGCAATCTCTATGGCGAGTCGAGTGCTTTGGCCGCCTTGCTGCTGGCGCAGGCGCTGCCGTTCTTCTTCTTGTCGGGGTTGCTCATGACCCCTGACGCAGGTCTGACTGCCGCCTGGGCGGCCTCGCTGTACTACCTCGAGCGTGCGCTGGTCGCCGGCCGCCCATCCGCCTGGTGGGGCGCGGGAATCGCGCTGGGACTGGGAGTGATTTCAAAATACTCCATCGGTTTGCTGGCCCCGGTGGTTGCGGCATTCATGTTGTGGGACGCCCAAGCGCGGCGGTGGTGGTTGCGCTGGGAACCGTATGCCGCCGCATTGATCGCCCTGGCCATCTTCTCGCCGGTCATCATCTGGAACGCCGAACACGAGTGGGCTTCTTTCGCATTCCAAACTTCACGGCGCCTGGCCGAAGCTCCGCGATTCGCGCTGCACAAGCTGCTCGCCTCTGCCCTGGTGCTCATCACCCCAACCGGTGTGGTGGCGATCACCCTCGCTCTCTTCGGCGCCCGGCCGACCATTGCGGATGGCAACCGCGAGGCGCCGCGGCAACGGCTGTTCATCGCAGCCGCGGTTCTCATCCCACTGGCCGTGTTCGCACTCTTCAGCCTGCGTCATGAAGTCAAGCTCGACTGGACCGGCGCGCCGTGGACTGCGGGGCTGCCCCTGATGGCCGCGGGAATGGCTGCGGCCGGGCCGAGCTTGAAGGGAATGCGCGCCGGGATCCGTGCCGCCTGGCTGCCCACGCTCGTTACCATGCTGCTGATCTACGGCGCTGGACTTCACTACCTCACGCTGGGGTTGCCCGGTCTCGGCTACAGCAAGCACATTGAATTGATCCCTGTCGGGTGGCGTGACTTGAGCCGCCGCATTCTCGATACCGCAGCCCGGGTCCGCGCCGAAACCGGCAGCGAACCCTTGATCGTCGGCATGGATCGCTACGCCATCGCCAGTGAATTGGCCTATTACGGAGCCGGCCGGACGACTTCGAGTTCCCACCTGTTTGGTGGTGTCGGTTTGATGTACGAACGCTGGACCCCTGCCGATTTGCAGCAGGGCCGTAACTTGCTATTGGTTGCGTGGGACCCTGGCGATCTCACGGGTTATGAGATTGAAGCCCACGCCGAGCGCTGGGGCCCGCTCGAGGATGACGTATTGATTCGGGACGGCCGCGTTGTGCGCCACTACTACCATCGCGTCGCCTACAATTACCGCAGCACTGCTCGCTTCTGAGGAAAATCGATGCGACTGACTACAATGCAATGGCTCGTCGCGGCGGTCGCTGCCGGGGCCATTCACCCTTCCTCCGCCGTGGCGCAAACGCCCGAGCAGCAACAAATGTGGGACGCGCAGCGGGCCCAGGCCCAGGCGGACGAAAGGGCCAAGGCGGAGCGGCTCGCCAAGCAGCGCGAGGCCCGCAAATCAGACCCGATGGCTTGGGTACGCACGCTGGATCCCATGTCCTCGGGCGGTTGGGAATTCAGGGCGGTGGGCGCTGATGGTTCCTGGGCCACCTTCAGCACCGATCATCAGTTGAAACGGTCAGGCCGTCAGGTGACGGCGTGGCTGAGGCAGGAGTACCCGGAGCCGCAACGCAGCTCCGGCGGCGACGCATACGCGAGCGACGTCGAGAGAATTCAATTCGACTGCGCCAAGGTGCAGGCGCGCGTACTGATGATCATCTACTACACCGACAACAATCTGTCCGGAAGCCAGCAAAGCGAAGAGAACGACCCCAAGCAGACTGCCTGGGACCCCGTTGTTCCCGGCACGCAGAGCGAATTCATTTTTCATTGGGCCTGCGGCGGTTCAGCAGGGTCTCGACCATGACAATTGGATCGTTGCCGACAGCAGCTTCGATCGGTCGGCACAGGGACCGACCAGAATCTCCACCTCGCCGGGTTCGAATCTGGGTTCAAGGTCGGGGCCGAGAAAGCGCAGATCTTCGGCGCGCAACGACAAATTGACGGTTGCCGTTTCGCCGGGCTGCAATTGAACCCTGGCAAATCCTTTGAGCTCGAGCAATGGCCGCGCAACGCTCGCAATCTTGTCATGCGTAAATAGGAAAACCGTCTCCTGGGCCGCCCTCGCGCCGGTGTTGCGCACGTCGACGTGAATCCGCATGGTGTCGACGTCCTCGACGTCGAGCGGAGCCACGCGCAGATTCGCCAGCGAAAAACCACCGTAGGTAAGGCCGTGACCGAAGGGAAACAACGGCTCGTTCGGCACGTCGAGATATTTGCTCGTGTACCGATCCTTCGGATCCGCGGGCCGGCCGCTCGGGCGTTCACCGAAGAATATGGGGATCTGACCCTCGGCCCGCGGCCAGGTGACCGGCGTACGGCCGCTCGGGGAAACCCGACCCGTCACAATATCGCCGATCGCATGCCCAGCCTCGCTGCCGAGAAACCAAGCGGCAAGCACCGCATCCGCCCGTTCCACCAACCATGGCACCACCAGCGGCCGGCCTGAGAACAGGATGACGATGACCCGTTTGTGCGCGGCTTGTGCGCGCTCGAAGACCGCCTCAGCCAGAAGCCGCTGCTTGCCGGGAAGTCCCAAATTTGCACGGCTCGATGCTTCACCGCTCATGGTTGCGGCCTCCCCCACGCAAAGCAGGATCGCATCCGACGCGCTGCAAAGATCGAGAGCTGCGCCCACCCTGGTGGCATCTTCGCTGTCGATCGCAACGCCCGGCGCATGCAGCAGCTGCGCGTCCGGCAGCACTGCCCGCAGACCCGCCAAAACGCTGATGCAGGCGTTGGGATCCACGGCGCCCCACCATGGGCCGCGCATTTCGGTCGGTGCGTCCGCGAGCGGACCAATGACGGCGATGCGCCGCGCGGCGCCCGTGAGCGGAAGCGTTTCATTGTCGTTCTTCAGCATCACCACGGCGCGCGCGCCGACGGCACGCGCCAGTTGCCGGCGATTCGCGAGCGCTGCGCTGTGCTCCGGCCTTGCGCCGCGGCGATACGGATCATCGAACAGGCCGAGTTGCTCCTTGAGCGTCAACACGCGCCGCACCGATTCGTCTATTTCGGCCACCGTCACCAGTTTGCGCTCGAGCGCAACGGGCAATCCGCGGCGATACGCATCGGCCATCATGTCGATATCCACCCCTGCCTTGAGTGCGTGCGCAGCCGCCTCGGCAAGGTCGGCGGCGATGCCGTGATGCATGAGTTCACCGATCGCGTTGTAGTCGCTGATGATCACTCCCTTGAAGCCGAAGCGGCCGCGCAGCCAGTGGCGCAGCAACTCCCGGTTCGCGGTCATGGGAATGCCGGCAAGATCGGTAAATGCCGGCATGACGGCCGCCACGCCCGAGGCCACCGCCGCCGCGAACGCCGGCATATGCACTTCGCGCACCGTGCGTTCGGAGATGTCGACAGAGGCATAGTCGCGTCCGGCGGTGACCGCGCCATAGGCGCAAAAGTGTTTGGCGACAGCCGCGAGCGCATCGGCGGCGGCGAGCGTATTCGACTGGAAACCACGGACCTTCGCCTCCGCGATGCGTGCACCGAGCCAAGGATCCTCGCCCGGCCCCTCGGCACTGCGCCCCCAGCGCGGGTCGCGTGCCACATCCAGCATCGGTGCGAAGGTCATCGCCAGACCTTCCGCCGCAGCTTCCTTGGCGGACTCGCGCGCCGTGAGCGTCCAGGTGTCAGGGTCGAATAATGCGGCTTCGCCCAGGGGTATCGGAAACAAGATACGGTGTCCGTGCACGATATCGAAGCCAATCAGCAACGGAATGCCGAGCCGCGACTCCTCCACGGCCAGCCGCTGCATTTCTCGAATATGATCCGCGCCGACCATGTTGAGCAGATTGCCGATCGTGCCCGCCTTGATCGCATCGGTTGAATCGCCGACGATGATGGGGCCGGTCACGGCATAGCTCGAAGCGGTCATGGTGAGCTGACCGAGCTTTTCGGCCAGGGTCATGCGCCCGATCAGGGTCTCGATCCGGCTCACTTATTCCGCTCGCGGGCGGCGACATTGGCTGATAATGGCTTCATCTCATAGCTCCTTAGGATCTGCATGAACCGCAAATCGATTACCGAAGAGAGTGCCAACTCCGGCCTTGTGCCGCAACTCGGCATGATGGTCCGGGCCCTGTGGGCCGCACCGGTTCGCAACGGCCTGTTCTTGCTGTCGGGCGCGCTGTTCCTCGTCGTCGCAGCGACCGCCTATGGACAGATCCGCCTCAATAGCTGGAACCAGCCCTTCTATGATGCTCTGTCGCGCCGGGACTTTGCGCAATTCTTGAAGCAATTGGCCATCTTCGGCCTGATCGCCGCGGTACTGTTGACCCTCAACGTGGCGCAGCGCTGGCTTGGCGAGACGTTGAAACTCAGGCTCCGGGAGGGTCTGGCGCATGACCTGATTCGGAATTGGCTGCAGCCGGGCCGGGCATTCCGGCTCGCCAATGCCGGCGCGATCGGCGTGAACCCCGATCAACGCATGCATGAGGATGCGCGCCACCTCACCGAATTATCCGCGGATCTTGGAATCGGCCTGCTGCAGTCGTCGATCTTGCTGGCCACCTTCGTGGCGGTTCTGTGGTCGCTGTCGACTGACTTTGTCTTCCACTTCGGCGACCGGCAATTCACCATCCCCGGATATATGGTTTGGGCCGCCATCATCTATTCCGGATCCGCCTCGCTGCTTAGTTACTGGGTCGGGCGCAATCTGGTCGAACGCAATGCCGAGCGCTACGCGCGCGAGGCGGATATGCGCTTCTCGTTGGTGCGCGTCAACGAGCACATCGACGCCATCGCCATGAGCGGAGGCGAGGCCGACGAAGAACGGCGCATCGAAATCGATCTGGCGGCGGTGCTGGCCGCCACCGGCCGGCTGGTCGCCGGCCTCACCAACCTCACTTGGATCACGGCGGGCTACGGTTGGTTTACGCTGGTGGCTCCGATATTGGTCGCCGCGCCGCTGTACTTTGCGGGAAAGATCTCATTCGGCGGCCTCATGCTGGCGTCGGGCGCCTTCATGCAGGTGCAGTCCTCGCTGCGCTGGTTCGTGGACAATTTCAGCACCATCGCCGATTGGCGGGCGACGCTGCTGCGAGTGGCCGGATTTCGGCGCGCCATCATCGATACCGACGTGCTGCACGACACCGAGGACCGCATTGCCTTCGTCGCCGGCGATCCGGGCAAGATCCGTATCGACGATTTGGAGATCGCCTCGCCGGCCGGCGCAACCATGCTCAAGGAGAAGAAAATCGAAATCGACGCCGGCGACCGGGTTCTGATCGTCGGCGAGTCCGGAACCGGGAAGACATTGCTGTTCCGGGCGTTGGCGGGGCTGTGGCCGTGGGGTGCCGGGCAGGTCTCCCATCCCCGGGGCGAAGAGATGCTTTATATGCCGCGAACCCCCTATCTGCCGCCGGGCACTTTGCGCGAAGTCCTGGCCTACCCATCGGCGACCGCGACTTTCGAGCCCACCGCGTACGCGAATGCATTGAACCGGCTCAAGCTGGAACGCCTGGTGCCAATGCTGGATATGTCGCCGCGCTGGGATCGGGAATTGAGCGAAGACGAGCAGCAGAGCGTCGCCTTCGCGCGCGTGGTGCTGCATGCTCCTGCGTGGCTGCTGATCGACGAAGTGCTGGATTCCCTGGATGAGGAAGTGCGCCAACGCGTGCTGGCGGTGGTTGCCGAGGATTTGCAACGCACGGGGGTCATTCACATCGGACGCGCCGATGCGCGCGACCATTTGTTCTCGCGTGTTCTGCACTTGGTCAAGGATCCAACCCTGCGCCGGCTCCCCACAGGCGCGCCGCAACTGGCCGCGTGAGGCTAGCCCGCGTGCCGGGCCCACTCTGCCGGGCCCTCTTCGTGCACTGCGCCGGCGCGCAGCCACAGATCGCGAAACGCGCTCGCCGGCACGGCCGGGCTCATCAGATACCCTTGAACTGCGTCGCACGACTCAGCCTGCAGAAACTTCAGCTGCGCCTGGGTGGTAACCCCTTCGGCGACAATCTTCAAATCCAGACTGTGGCCGAGCGCGATGATGGCCCGCACTATCGCCGCATCGTCCGGATCATCGCTGATGTCGGCAACGAATGAACGGTCTATTTTCAGCGTGTCGAGCGGAAAGCGTTTCAAATAATTCAGCGAACAATATCCTGTGCCAAAATCGTCGACCGCCAGCGCAAAGCCGAATTCCTTCAGCGCCAGCAGCGAGCGCCGTCCGGACTCGGCATCCTGCATCAGCACACCCTCGGTCAATTCCAGTTCAAACAGGGATGGTGAAAGCCGCGCTTGGGTGACCGTATCCCCCAGGCGCAGCAATGCCTCCGGATACATGAAATCCCGCCCGGATACGTTGACGGCGATGCGCGGCAGGCGCAAGCCCTCGTCGCGCCATTGGCAAAGATCGCGGCAAACCCGCTGCAGCGCCCAGCGGCCGATATCGCCGATCAAGCCCGTCTCCTCGGCCACTGCGATGAAATCGGCCGTGGGTATCTGGCCCCGCTCCGGATGGAACCAGCGCAACAGCGCCTCTCCGCCCAGCGGCTTCAGGGTGTTTGCCTGGTATTTCGGTTGGTAGTAAAGATCGAGACTCGAATTCTCGACGGCCCGCCGCAGTTCCATCTCGAGCGACAGCCGCTTCAGGGCGCGCACATTCATGGCGCTGTCGTACACCCGCAGCTGGTTCCGGCCGCTTGCCTTGGCTTCGTACATGGCTCCGTCGGCATTCTTGAGCAGGCTCTGTGCGTCGCCCCCATGTTCCGGATATATGGCAATGCCGATGCTCGGCGTCACCACGAGTTCATAGCTTTCCTGCTGAAAGGGAGCGGCGAGTATCGACAGAATGCGCCGCGCCGACGCTTGCGCCTGCTCGACATCCGTGCGTCCGGTAAGCACGACGATGAACTCATCGCCGCCCACGCGGGCGAGCTGGCCTTGCACGCGCTCAGGTCCCTCTACGTTGACCGGTTCGATGCCGGGCGGTACCGCCGGTTCGTCGCCGCCGGCGTCCAGATTCAGCCCGGCCTGCAGTCTTTCCGCCACTTGTCGCAACAGCGCGTCGCCCGTCTCGTGACCCAGCGTGTCGTTGATGCGTTTGAACTGATCGAGATCGACGTACAGCAGCGCCAGGCTGCGATTGAGCTGCCGCGCCACTCGCAGGGACTGCGCAAGATAGTCGTGAATCCATTCGCGGTTTGGCAGGCCGGTCAGTCCATCGAAGAAGGCCAGACGATGAATGCGGGCCTGCGCCTCCTTGCGTGCCGTCACATCCCGAACGATGATCAGGACCTGGCCGGCCGCATTGGGCAAATAGCGGCATTCGAAGTGACGGCCCGGCCGGGAATCGCCCTCGAGGGAAAACTCGAATACTGCGGTTTCGCCGCGCAGCGTGGCTTCCAGGCAATCCATGGCCCGCGCGCGCGAGGCCGCAGGTATGAAACCGATAAAATCCGTCGACTCGCCCGGCTTGGCCGGCGCACCTCGCAAGCCCGCGGCGGGACTGAAGCAGTGCTCGATCACGCCGCTGCCGTTCACCAGAAATATGCCGTCCGGAATTGCCTGCAGCAGCGCGGTATTTTTCTGTTCGCTGAATCGCAGGTCCAGTATGGTGCGTGCACCACGCAGCACGTAGCGGATCCTGTGCTCGAGCAAGGTCCAATTGATGGGTTTGACGACGAAATCGGTGGCGCCTGCCTCGTACGCCCGATCGATGGACCGGGTATCGTCGCAGCCGGTCACCATGACGATGGGCAGATCCGCGCCGCCGGGCAAGGCGCGAATATTGGTGCAGGCCTGGTAGCCGTCACCGTCCGGCATTTCGACGTCGAGCAGCACCATGTCCGGAAGATCGAGCGCACAGGCCGCAACCGCGGCGTCGCCGTTTGCGACCGTTTGCACCACGAAACCCGCGGCGCGCAGCGTCGCGCCGGCGATTTCCCGCAGGATGGCGTCGTCATCCGCCACCAGCAGCCTGATCGGCACCCGAGCCGCAGGCGAGGCGCACAGCATTGCGATTTCCCGATTGCCTTCAGTACGGCGTGTACTGGCTGATATTCTCGGCGAGGCAAGGTGTCCAAAAATAGCGACACTCACCATAACACCCGTGAACCACGTCGCAATTCGCAACGCCGTTTTGGATATGTCAATTGGAAAATTCCGGGAATACAGTAGTTGCGCCACCGCTGTACTGGATGGACGCGGCAACTCGCGCGCCCGACAATCGGCGCCATGGGCCGCGCTCGCCGCAATGTGTTCGCAACTTCGAACGCACAGCACTATGTCGTCATTTGGAATCCGCAATGGCAGATCATCGAGTGCTTGCGTCCACAGCGCGGCAGCGACCTGCGCGAGGCATTGAGGGATGCCATCGAGCGGCTCGGAAACGACGGTTGGACAGCCGAAAGCGGCGCGGAGTTCGGCTTCACCTTCGTGACCCGCGACGATGAACGGCGGCTCGTGATGATTACCGCACGAAATCCTTTCGATGCGACCGCGCAGTCGTTCTCACCCTTCGATCCGGCTCGCACTTAAATCAAGCTCCGCGCGTTCCGCCGCCGCAGCGTATATATTGTCGGTTGAGGGCATTCACCATTGAACACGCATATCGGGTCGACGCTGCTGGGATTCGTAGCCATGGCAATAATGGTTGCCCGGGCTCCGCCCGCAGCGGCCGCAAGCCCGGGCTCGATACAGCCTTACGGCATCGTCTCGCGGACCGCGGCGCCCGCCTACTTGAACATG
>DATLVV010000025.1:0-8192 GCA_035577165.1 Steroidobacteraceae bacterium
AGCATCGACTCCCAGAAGAGGTTGCGCTGCGCCAGCTGGGTGGCGTTCTGCAGGCCGCTCAGCTCCTCGTCGATCTGCGCGCTGACCCGGGTCGAGACCTTGGAGGCCAGGGCCGAGAGCTGCGGAAAGGCGTTGACCATCTCGGCCATGCGCGGCGAGGTGGGGGCGCTGCGCTTGATCTCCTCGTGCAGCCGCTCCGACTCGGCCTGCAGCGCCAGCGTCTCATTGCGCGACTCGGCATCGACCGGCATGCTCATGAGCTCATTCAGGGTGCCGATCAGGCGCTGCTGGTTGCGCCCATAGACCTCGATCAGATCCGCGCTGCCGATGATCTGGTACAAGCGCGCGGTGCGCTCGAGCGCGCCGATCTCCTCGAACATGCGCTGATTGTTGCGGGTCCCGCGCACGCCGTGCAGGACCAGCTCCTCGCTGCGGGCCGACAAATGATTCATTTGCAGCGCCGCGTTCACGATCGCGAACAAAAGCGGTGCGGCCACGATGGTGAAACCGACCAGCATCAGCCCGCTCAATGATTTGGGACGTGGTAATCGCATGGGCGGCATTCTAGCAGCGTGCTATATCCAAAGGAGCGACTGCATCGTACCTGTAGAATTCCGCCCATGCACAGTAGTGAAGCACCCTATTCCGAGCTGTCCCCGCAAATGGTCTTGGACGCAATCGAGGCCGTGGGGCATCGCTGCGACGGCCGGGTCCTGGCGCTCAACAGCTATGAAAACCGGGTATATCAGATCGGCATCGAGGACGCCTCGCCCCTCGTCGCCAAGTTCTACCGGCCGGCGCGCTGGACCGACGCCATGATTCGCGAAGAGCATGCTTTTGCCTGTGAACTGGCCGCGCAGGAGATCCCCGTGGTCGCGCCCTTGGCCAGCGACGGCGTTTCGCTGCATGTGCATCGCGGCTTTCGCTACGCCGTGTTTCCACGCCGCGGCGGGCGCTGGCCGGAGTTGGGAACCAGCGAGGAGCGGCTATGGGTGGGGCGATTCCTGGGGAGGATTCATGCGGTCGGCCGAGCCGCACGCTTCCATGAGCGGGCGAGATTGTCGGTGGAAGATCTGGGGCGAAGGGCGCGGGATTTCGTTCTCGAGGGCGACTGGATGCCCGACTACCTGGCCACCAAGTACGCCGATGTGACCGATGAGTTGCTGCAAGAGGTGGAAGCGCGCGCGGAGGGCTGGCGCGGCGCTACCCTGGGACGCATCTTGGGTGATTGCCACCGCGGCAATATCCTCTGGACAGATCAAGGGCCGCACTTCGTCGACCTCGATGACTGTTTGACCGGCCCTGCCATCCAGGACCTATGGATGCTGCTCGCCGGCGGGCAGGAGGAGATGCGCACCGGGCTGCACGATCTCCTCGAGGGCTACGAGCAATTCCTGCCCTTCGATCGCGGGGAAATCGCGCTCATCGAGCCGCTGCGCGCGCTGCGCATGATCCACTATTCGGCATGGCTGGCGCGCCGCTGGCATGACCCGGCCTTCCCTCAAGCTTTTCCGTGGTTTGCCGAACCCCGTTATTGGGAGCAGCACTATCGGGCGCTCGAGGAGCAACTGACGGCGGTCTTGAATCCACCGCTTGAGTTGTGAACGGCGGCGTATTTGGGGATCATGGGCGGATGACGAAGACCGGGAGACTTCTGATGGCCTGCGCCGTTGCGGCGGCAAGTGCCTGCCATCGGAACTCAGATCCGCCGCCGCCGGCGCCGGTGGCGCGCATCGTCGCCCCCGTGGCGGTGAAGAAGGGTCCGAGCGCGGCGGATCAAACCCGCGGCATGGTGGAAGCGGCGAGTCAGGGCAAGTCCCAATTGCCGGTGCAGCTCAAATTTGAACTGGGGCAGCGGCCCAGCGTCGGACAGACGCTCGATGTCAACGTTGCGATCCTGCCGGATATCGATGCCAGCGGGGCGGATATCGTCGTGGTGGGCGGCGAGGGATTGACCATCGCGCCGGGTGCGAGTCAATTCGAGTTGGGCGCCGTCGAGGTGGGAGGGGTTTACCGCCAGGTCGTGAAAGTGAGCCCCGCCGCGGCCGGGGTGCTGCTGCTGAATTTGACCGTATCGCTCAAACACGATGAAATGACCGAGTCACGGGCGTTTTCCATCCCGCTTATCGTCGAACGCTGAAACTGAGGCGCGAGCCTGCTCAAAGCTCTATAATGGGCGGTTTCCCGCAGGGCTTTAACCGTGACTCAGAAACTTCGCAATATCGCCATCATCGCACACGTCGATCACGGCAAGACCACCCTCGTCGATCAGTTGCTGCGGCAATCCGGCACGCTCGATGCGCGCAAGGACCTGCAGGAGCGGGTCATGGACTCGAACGATCTGGAGCGCGAGCGCGGCATCACCATTCTGGCGAAGAATACTGCGATCACCTGGGGCGACTACCGCATCAACATCGTCGACACCCCCGGCCACGCCGATTTCGGCGGCGAAGTCGAACGGGTGCTCGCCATGGTGGATTGCGTGCTGCTGCTGGTCGACGCCGTGGACGGCCCCATGCCGCAGACGCGTTTCGTGACTCAAAAAGCCTTCAAGCATGGCCTGCGTCCCATCGTGGTCATCAACAAAATCGACCGCGACGAAGCGCGTCCGGGCTGGGTGCTCGATCAAACCTTCGATTTGTTCGACCGTTTGGGGGCCACCGACGAGCAGCTGGATTTTCCGGTGATCTATGCCTCCGCCTTGCGCGGATTCTCCGGCCTCGAGTCCACCGTGCGCGACGGCGACATGCAGCCGCTGTTCAAGACCATCGTCGAGCATTGTCCGCCTCCCGACGTCGATGCCGACGGTCCCCTGCAGCTGCAGGTCACGCTGCTCGACTACTCGAGCTATGTCGGCGCCATCGGCATCGGACGCATCAAGCGCGGCACCGTGAAGCGCGGCATGGCGGTCACCGTGGTCAACCGCGAGGGCAGGCAGCGTTCCGAGAGGATCACGCAGATCCTGGGATTTCATGGCTTGACCCGGGTCGAGGTCGAATCGGCGAGCGCCGGCGACATCGTGGCCTTTGCGGGCATTGCCGAGCCCAAGGTCTCGGACACCCTGTGCGACCCGGCGACGGTTGAGCCGTTGCCGAGCCTCACGGTCGACGAGCCGACCATCAGCATGACCTTCGAGGTCAACACCTCGCCCTTCCTGGGAAGAGAGGGCAAGTTCGTCACCAGCCGGCAAATCCGCGAGCGCCTGGAGCGCGAGGCCATCCACAATGTGGCACTGCGGGTGGAGCCGACCGCGGACCCCGATAAGTTCGTGGTATTCGGCCGCGGCGAGCTGCATCTCGGCGTGCTGCTGGAAAACATGCGCCGCGAAGGCTATGAAATGGCGGTGTCGCGCCCGCGCGTGGTCATCAAGCAGGTCGACGGCGCCGCGCACGAGCCCTACGAGCAGGTCACGGTGGACGCCGACTCGGATGCACAGGGCGACATCATGTCGGCGCTGGGCAGCCGGGGTGCCGAGCTCAAGGACATGCAGGCCGACGGCCGCGGCCGGGTCCGGCTCGACTACATGGTGCCGTCGCGCGGGCTGATCGGATTTCAGACCGAATTTCGCACCATGACCCGCGGCACGGGCCTGCTGCATCATGTGTTCGATCACTACGGACCGGTGGTGCAGCGCGAGCTGGGCCAGCGCCCGAATGGTGTCCTGATCGCGAACGGTCAAGGCACGGCCCTGGCCTACTCGCTGTTCAGCCTGCAGGAGCGCGGGCGCCTCTGCATCGGACCCGGCGAGGAGGTGTACGAGGGCATGATCATCGGCCTCAACAATCGCGACAATGATCTGGTCGTGAACCCGCTGAAGGGTAAAAAGCTGACCAATATGCGCGCCGCCGGCAAGGACGAGAATGTGGTCCTCACCCCGCCCATCCGCTTCTCGCTGGAGCAGGCGATGGAGTTCATCGACGATGACGAACTCATCGAGGTCACCCCCACGTCCGTCCGCCTGCGCAAGCGCAATTTGAAGGAAACCGATCGCAAGCGTTCGGAGCGCGAAACGGCCGATCAGGGAATCTGAATTTTACGGAATATTGCCCGAACCGAGACTCGCGTCACACCGTCATTGCGGGATCGCCCTAACATTCAAAGTCCTACAGGTGCATAGCGCGCCCGTGGATTAGTGCGGGAGATCAGGGACTTGTCACGCGATATCGCGACCGCAGTACGTAACGAGCCCACGCAACCTGCGGAAAGCTTGAACCACCTCCTGGAACGCCAGATCGCGGAGGCCCGAGGCAGGGGCGGCGATCTGGACCTCGAGAAGTTGCTCAAGACCGTCAGCGCGCACTACGACCGCATTGACGGCGAGCGGCGCGGCATCGCGCGCTCGATGCAGCTCATGTCCGACGAAGCACAGGCGCTCACCCGCGAGATTCGCGAGGAGACGGCCTCGCATCTGCAGGCCATCCTCGACAACGTCAAGGACGCCATCGTCACGGTGGACGACGCCGGCCACATCGAGACCTTCAATCCCACCGGCGAACGCATCTTCGGCCACACTCCCGCGGAGATCCTGGGCCGCTCGCTGGGTTTCTTGCTGCCCGAGGTCGCGGGCAAGGAGACCGAGTTTCTCGAGCGCTTCGCCTTGAAGATCGACGATACCCACGTGGACTTGGCGGCACATCTGACCTGGGGGCGCGCCAAGGGCGGCAACCGCGTCGCGGTGGAGATCGCGGTCAGCAAGGCCAAACTCAACGGGCGCTACGGCTACATCGTCAGCATCCGCGACATCACCGAGCGGCATCTGGCCGAACAGTCGCTGCGCGAAAGCGAGGCGCGCTATCGAACCCTGGTGGAGCACGCTCCCGAAGTGATCGTGGTGTTCGACGTCGACAAGGGCACCTTCGTCGATGTCAACGACAATGCCTGCCGCTTCTTCAAGATGTCCCGCGAGGCATTGCTCGCCAGCGGCCCGGACAAGATCAGCCCGGCGCACCAACCCGACGGCACGGAGTCCTTCGGCCGGCCGCGCGGCTTCATCGAAGGCGCACTCGCGGGCGAAGCTCCGGTATTCGAGTGGACGCACTGCGATGCCGCGGGGCAGACCATGCCCTGCGAGGTGCGCTTCGTGCGCCTGCCGAGTTCCAATCTCCGGCTGATTCGCGCCAGCATCACCGATATTACCGAGCGTAAGCGCGCCGATGCGATTGCGGCGGGAGAGCGGCGGGTATTCGAAAAAATTGCCGCCAACGCGCCGCTGTCCTCGGCGCTGGAGTCGATTTGTGAACTGATCGAGCGGGTGATTGCGGAGAGCTACTGCGCGATCAATCTGTTGGATCATGAACGGCAGGCCCTGAACTTCGGGGTCGCGCCGCGATTGCCGCGCGAGTTCGTGGCGGCGATGGACAATGCGCCCATCGGTATCCGCTACGGCTCCTGCGCCGCCGCGGTGTACCTGGCGCGCCAGGTCACCGTCGCCGATATCGAGTCGGACGCTCTGTGGGAATTCAGGCGCGAGCCTGCGCTGCATGCCGCCTTGCGGGCCGCCTGGTCGACTCCCATCGTCGCGTCGGACGGACGGGTGGTGGGCACATTCGCCGTTTATCGGCGCCAGCCGGGCATCCCGACGCCGCGGGATCACGAGCTGATGTTGCGCATGGCGCAGATTGCCGGCATCGCCATCGAGCGGCGCAGCTCCGAAGACGCCTTGCGCAACAGCGAGGTGAAGTTTCGCGGGCTGTTCGAAAGCATGATGGAGGGCGTGTACCAAACCTCGCGCAGCGGCCGGATCCTGGTCGCCAATCCGGCCTTCGTGAATCTCATGGGCTACGGCTCCGCCGAAGAACTGTACAAAGTACCGGCGGGCGCCCTGTATTGGTATCCGAGCGATCGCGAAACCTTCGTGCGCCGGGTCGAACTCGAAGGGGCATTGCGCAACGAAGAGTGCGTGTTGCGCCGCAAGGACGGCTCCATGCTGGTGGTCATGGAATCGAGCCGCGTGGTGCGTGACAAACAGGGGCGGGTCACCGGCTATGAGGGCACGCTCACCGACATCACCGAACGCAAGAAGGCGGAGACCGCCGTGTTCCAGGCCAAGGAGCGCGCCCAGGTCACGCTGCAGTCGATCGGCGATGCGGTCATCACCACCGACTCCGAAGGCCGCATCGAGTATATGAATCCGGTGGCCGAAAGCCTGACGGGCTGGGAGAACCGCGAGACCGAGGGGCGGCTGATCGGCGAGGTGCTGACCGTGGTCGATGAGGTCAGCCGCGAAGCCCGTGAAAGTCCGGTGATGCGCTGTCTGCGCGAGGGCCAGATGTTGGGGCTCGCCGAGCACACCGTGGTCGTCAACCGCCGCGGCCAGGAGCTCGCCATCCAGGATTCGGCGGCGCCGATCCGCGACCGCGCCGGCAATCTCATCGGCGCCGTCATGGTGTTTCACGACGTCAGCAAGGAGCGCCGTCTGCATCGCGCGCTGCACTACCAGGCCAGCCACGATGCGCTGACCGGATTGATCAACCGCCGTGAATTCGAGAATCGTCTGACCGTCGCGGTCGAGAATGCCCAGGATGCAGGCACCCGCCATGCCCTGCTGTACCTGGATCTGGATCAATTCAAATTGGTCAACGATACCTGCGGACATCCGGCCGGCGATCAATTGCTGAAGCAGGTCACCGGGGTGCTGCAATCCCGGGTGCGCAGCGGCGACACACTGGCACGCCTGGGCGGGGATGAGTTCGGCATCCTGCTGCAAAGCTGCCTGTTGGATCAGGCGATGCGCATCGCGGAGAGCCTGCGCCAGGCGATTCGCGATTTTCGCTTCATCTGGCAGGACGGCGAACTCGAGGTGGGCGTCAGCATCGGCATCGTCGAGATCACCGGCGAAACGCCGACGGTCGCCAGTGTCATGAGCGCCGCCGACGTCGCCTGCTATTCCGCGAAGGACCTGGGCCGCAACCGCGTTCAGCTCTACAAGCCCGACGATGTGCCGGCGCGGCATCGCGAGATGCACTGGGTGTCCAAATTGACGCGCGCCTGCGATGAAGGCCGCTTCGAGCTTTTCTACCAGCCCATCGTGCCGATCGGCGCGATCCCGCGCGAGCACGAGCGCGAGCACTTCGAGCTGATGCTGCGCCTGCGGGACGAGTCAGGCGCGCTGGTGGCGCCGGCCGAGTTCATCCCCGCGGCGGAGCGCTACAACATCATGCCCACCATCGACCGATGGGTGGTGCGCCGGGCACTCGACCGGCTGGTGCATAGCACTGCCTCGGGGGTCAAGCCCTTCACCATCGCCGTCAATCTATCCGGCACGTCGCTCAACGACGAGCGCTTCCTCGAGTATCTGATCAGCGAGCTCAGCAACCATGAGCTCGCCGCGGGCGCCATGTGCTTCGAGATCACCGAGACCGCCGCCATCGCCAACCTGGGCAGCGTGGTGTACTTCATGCGCGAGCTCAAAGCGCGCGGCTGCCACTTTGCCCTGGACGATTTCGGCAGCGGCCTCTCCTCGTTCATGTACCTGAAGACGCTCCCGGTCGACTACTTGAAGATCGACGGCCAGTTCGTCGAGAACGTCAACCGCGACCGGGTCGATCGCAGCATGGTGGAAGCGATCAGCCAGGTCGGAAAAACCATGGGCATTCAAACCATCGCCGAGCGGGTCGAATCCGCGGAAGTTCTGGCCGAGTTGGCGCGGTTGGGGATTGGCTACGCCCAGGGTTTTCATATTGCCGAGCCGCGATCCGCCCGCGAATTTCCCTACCTGCGCGAGCCGCCGCCGAAGGCTTGAGTTTTTGCGCACTGCGAGTAGGCTTGCAGCGCGCCGTGCCACAATCAATAAAAAGAGGGGACTCGCCATGATGCTCGGGATGTCGCTTGCGACCTTTACGCAGTTTCACGTGATCATCAGTCTGATCGGCATCGGCTCCGGAATTCTCGTGTTGATCGGGATGCTGCAAGCGAACCTTGTGCCGAAGATCACCGCGGTATTCCTGGCGACGACCGTCCTCACCAGCGTCACCGGCTTCATGTTTCCCTTCACGACCTTCGGACCCCCGAGAATCGTCGGCGTCATTTCGCTCATCGTGCTCGTCGTCGCGATTCTGGCGCTGTACTCCTTCAAGCTCGCGGGCTCCTGGCGGCGGGCCTATGTGGCCACGGCGCTGTTCGCGCTGTACCTGAATGTGTTCGTGGGCGTGGTGCAGACCTTCCAGAAGGTGCCGTTCTTCCACGCCCTGGCG
>DATLVV010000026.1:0-2257 GCA_035577165.1 Steroidobacteraceae bacterium
GCGCTGTCCGCCGGTGCGGAGACCCTGGTGTTCATCACCGGCAGTTCCAAGCGGGCCATCGAGGACCATTTCGACAGCAATCCGGAACTCGAGGCCGTTCTGGCGGCGCAGGGCAAACAGGAACTGCTGGATACGCTGCACGGCATCCTGCCGAGCTGGGCCACCTGCGTCTACATTCGCCAGCCGGCGCCGCTCGGGCTGGGGCACGCGGTGCTGTGCGCGAGGCCGGTGGTCGGCGATGCACCCTTCATGGTGCATCTCGCGGACGACTTGATCGATGCCGAGGTGCCGTGCCTCAAGCAGATGGTCGGCGTATTTGCAGCCCATCAAGGCAGCGTGCTTGGCGTGCAAAACGTGCCCAGGCAGGACACGGACAAGTACGGCATCGTGACCTTGGATCGCAACATCGCGCCGCGCATCGGCAAGATGTCGCACATCGTTGAAAAACCGAAACCGGACAAGGCCGCCTCGACGCTGGCGGTGGTCGGGCGCTACCTGCTGACCCCGGGGGTATTCGACGATCTTTCAAAGATCGGCAAGGGGGCGGGCGGCGAGATTCAACTCACCGACGGCATTGCTCAGCTGATGCAGCGCGAAGCGGTATATGCCTTCGAATTCGAAGGCAAGCGCTATGACTGCGGCAACAAGCTCGGATACTTGCAAGCGACCGTGGAGTACGGCTTGAAGCATCCGAGCCTGGGTGGCGACTTCGCCAATTATCTGCGCGAGCTGGTCACCACTTTGCGCTAGTGCGCTGCCGCTTTGATCAGCGGAAGCGCCCGCGCTGCTGCTGGCCGAAACTCCGGGTTCCCGACCCCGTGGAAGGCGCGCGGCGCGAATCGCGTCCGCCGTGATGCCCCTGGCGGCCTTGACCCTGCGCCGGGCGATTGCCCTGAGGACGATCGCTCTGTACACGATTGCCGTGCGCGGAAGGATGCGGCGCCGACTCGACTATCTTGAATACCGGAGTGGCGACCACCGGAATGCTGCGGCGTAGTACTCGTTCGATGTCGCGCAACAGTCCGGATTCATCGCTCGAGACAAGCGACACAGCTTCGCCCGCCGAGCCGGCGCGGCCGGTGCGCCCGATGCGATGCACGTAGTCCTCCGGCACGTTCGGCAGCTCATAGTTGACCACCTGTGGCAGTTCCTTGATGTCGAGCCCGCGAGCCGCGACTTCGGTCGCCACCAACGCCGTCACCTGACCGCGCTTGAACATGTCGAGTGCCTTGACGCGCGCAGCCTGGCTTTTATTGCCGTGGATGGCCGCAGCCTGAATGCCGGCGCCCTCCAATTGCTGGGTCAGCCGATTCGCGCCATGCTTGGTGCGGGTGAAAATCAGCACCTGACGCCATTGGCCTTCCTGGATCAGATGCACCAGCAAGTGCCGCTTTTGTTCCTTCTGCACCCGGTACGCCCTTTGTTCGACCAATTCGATCGGCGCATTGCGCGGCGCGACCTGGATCGACTGGGGATCGTGCAGCAGCCTTTCGGCCAGCCCGCGAATGTCGTCCGAGTAGGTGGCGGAGAACAACAGGTTCTGCCGCTTCGGCGGCAGCAGCTTGATGATCTTGCGGATGTCGTTGATGAATCCCATGTCGAGCATGCGATCGGCCTCATCGAGGACCAACACCTGCACCTTGGAGAGATCCACGCAGCGCTGCTGCGCAAGATCGAGGAGCCGGCCGGGAGTCGCCACCAGGATGTCGCAACCGCCGCGCAGAGCCGTGATCTGCGGATTGATGCTCACGCCGCCGAACACCTGATAGGTGCGCAGCTGCATGTACTTGCCGTAGTCGCGCGCGCTTTGAGCCACTTGCGCGGCAAGCTCGCGGGTCGGCGTCAGCACCAGTGCGCGCGGCGCGCGGCCGGTGCCGTTCGCCGGATCCGCGGCGAGACGCTGCAGAATCGGCAGCACGAAACCTGCGGTTTTACCGGTTCCGGTTTGAGCGCCGGCAAGCACATCGCGGCCGGCAAGCACTGCCGGAATCGCCTGAACTTGGATGGGAGAAGGCGTGTCGTAGCCCTTATCGGCGACAGCACGCAGTAATTCGGGCAATAGCCCGAGATCGGAAAACAACATCAGCAATGATTCCTCTAACCAGCCTGCAGGAATATTTTCCTGGTCCGGTGAGGCGTGGAGCTTAAGATCGCGAGCAACAGAGTGTCTGTTTAACTGCAGCGAGGGGTAGGAGCAACCCGGACAGCGCTTTGTGAAAGCGCGTGCACTGTAACGCATACGGAGAGTAATTGCACG
>DATLVV010000027.1:0-12931 GCA_035577165.1 Steroidobacteraceae bacterium
GGCGCTGTGCGCGCTGGTGATGGCGCAGCATGATCCCAAATCCGAAGCCGGCGTGCTGCGACGGCTGAAGCGCGGCCAATTGCGCGCCGTCGCATGGCTCAACCTAAGGCCGCGGACGCTGATTGCCATCGTGCTGGTCAGCGGCGTTGCCGGAATTGTCTGCCTGCCGCTGTTGGGTGCGCGGCTATTGCCCGATTTCCGGGAAAATTACCTGATTGCACATGCCTCGCTGCGTCCTGGAATTTCGCTGACCGAAACCACCCGTATCGGTCAACAGATCTCCCAGGGGCTTATCGCTATTCCGGGGGTCAAGAGCGTCGCCGAGCAGATCGGGCGGGCCGAGAACGGTCAGGATCCCGATGCGCCGAACAAGAGCGAGTTCGAGGTGCAGATCGACCCGCGGCATGGCCGCACCGCCGCCGAGATCGACAGCGCCATCCGGGATGTCTTCGACGATTTCCCGAACCAGCTCGTGGAGATCTATTCGGTGCTGGCGGAACGCATCGGCGAGACGCTTTCAGGCGAGTCGGCGCCCTTCACCATCAGTGTGATCGGCTCTGACCTGGACGCCGACGATGAGGTCGGGACGCAGATCGTCGCGGTGCTGCAGACCCTGCGCGACAGCGGCAGCGTTCGCCTGACCGTTCCGCCGCGCGAAGCGGAGCTGCACGTGGCATTGCGGCCCGAGCGGCTGACACAGTACGGACTGCAGGCGGCCGATGTGCTGCAAACGGTCAACGCCGCCTATCACGGCAGCGTGGCGGCCGAACTCAATCAGGCGGATCGAAGCATTCCGGTGGTCGTGCGCATTGCGCGCGCCGGCGCTGATCCGCACGCCGTGGGCGCGCTGTTGCTGCGCGGCCGCGACGGGGCGTTGACGCCGCTGTCCGCCGTCGCCGAGGTGAGCATGATGTCGGCGCGCAGTCTCATCGACCATCAGGACGGATTGCGCCGCCAGATCGTTGTCGCATCGCCGAAGGGCGCCGACCAGGCCGCCTACGCCGAGGCTGCGCGCAAGGCGATTGCCGAGAAAGTCCAGCTGCCGCCGGGAGTATTTCTGCGCTTCGGCGGAGCGGCCGAGGCGCAAACCGCCGCCAAGAACGAGCTGCTGCTGCATTCGGCCGCCGCCTTCGTGCTCATCGTGCTGTTGCTGGCGCTCGCATTCGGTCATGCGCGGCATGTGCTGCTGGTGCTGCTGTCGCTGCCGAGCACGCTGATCGGCGGGGTGGCGGCGGTCGCGCTGACGGGCGGTACGCTGACTCTGGGGGCGATGGTCGGTTTCGTCGCATTGTTCGGAATGGCGGCGCGCAACACCATTCTGCTGGTTTCTCACTACGACCACTTGGTGCAGCAAGAACGCCAGCCCTGGAATCTGGACACCGCTTCTCGCGGCGCCGAAGAGCGCCTGACTCCGGTGTTGCTCACGGCATTGCTCACCGGACTGGCGCTGCTCCCGGTAGCATTGCAATTGCATCAGCCCGGACATGAAATCGAAGGCCCCATGGCAGTGGTAATTTTGGGCGGCCTGGTGTCTTCCACGCTCGTCAGCTTATTGCTGATTCCGCCGCTGGCGGCTCACTGGCTGAGGCCGACCGAATTTGGGAGTTGATGTCGACTTTATTCTTCACGAGGAACAAGGAAATGAAAATCAAAACTGCGATTCTATTCTCGATAGCCACGCTGGCTTACGGCTACGGTTGGGCCGATACGGGCGGCGCTCCACCGCTCCAGGTCAGCAAGACCCTATCCATCAACGCCTCGGTGGACAAGGTCTGGAGCACGGTCAAGGATTTCAATGCCCTCAATTCCTGGCATCCGGCCGTGGAAAAGGACGAAATCGTCGAGGGCAAGAACAACACCGTCGGAGCCGTGCGGCTGCTGACGCTGAAGGGCGGCGGCACGATCAAGGAAAAGCTGCTGGCTTACGACCCCGCCGGCCACTCGTTCGCCTATTCCATCGTCGAAGGGGTCATACCGGTGAGCAGCTACAAGTCGAACTTCAGCGTCAAGTCGACCGGCGACAACCAATCCTCGGTCACCTGGTCGGGCCACTTCAAGCGCAAGAACGTAGGCGACAATCCGGCCGACAATGAGAACGACAAGGCCGCGAAAGACGCGATCACCGGCGTGTATCAGAGCGGATTGGACAACTTGAAGAAAATGCTTGAAGCGAAATAAACCAGAGCAGATCCCTGGAAGGACACGGCGTTCGACGGGCGGGCGCCGTGTCCCGCCCCCGCCTCAGAAGGCGTGATCGAAGGCGACCTCGCCCTGCACCGCCACCTGATAAGCCGACACCTTGCGTTCGAAGAAATTGGTGAGTTCCTGCACGTCCTGCAGTTCCATGAATGCGAAGGGGTTGCGGTCGCCGTACAGGGCCGGTAGGCCCAGCATGGCCAAACGCTGATCGGCCACATAGTGCAAGTATTGGTGCATTTCGACCCGGGTCAGTCCGGCCACTCCCTCCGACAGGACGTCATCCGCGAATGACGCCTCGCATTCCACCGCCTCTTCGACCATCGAGCGCACCTGCGACGCCCAATGCGAATCGAACAGCTCGGGTTCCTCGCTGCGCACGGTGCGCAGCACCTCGTAGGCAAAGGCCATATGCGCGCTCTCGTCCCGGAACACCCAGTTCGTGCCCGACGCCAGCCCCGGCAACAGGCCGCGCGAGCGCAGAAAATACACGTAGGCGAAGGCGCCGAAGAAAAACAGACCCTCGATGCAGCTGGCAAAGCAGGTCAGGTTGAGCAGGAACTGGCGCTTCTCGTCCATGGATGCGATGCGCTGCAAGTCCATCACCGAGTCGGTCCAGCGCTGACAGAATTGCGCCTTGCGGCGGATGGAGGGAATGTTGTCGATGGCCGCGAAGGCGCGGGCGCGTTGCGCCGGATCGGGAACGTAGTTGTCCAGCAGCGTCAGGTAGAACTGCACGTGCAGGGCTTCCTCGTAAAGTTGCCGCGACAGATACATGCGCGCTTCAGGGGCGTTGATGTGCCTGTACAAGCTCAGGACCAGATTATTGGCGACGATGGAGTCGCCGGTGGCGAAGAATGCCACCAACCGTTCGATCAGGTGCCGGTCCGCCGGGCTCATGCGCCGCTGCATGTGGCCGAGGTCGATCTGAAAATCGATTTCCTCCACGCTCCAGGTGTTCTTGATGGCCGAGCGGTACATTTCGTAGAACTTGGGATAGCGCATCGGACGCATGGTCAAATTGAATCCCGGATCGAGCAAGCGCGTCACTGGCAGGCCTCGCAGCTCTCGGGATTCTCCAGCGAACAAGCCACGGCGTCCGGTTCGGGAACCGTCGTCTTCGCGATGCGGGTCGCCGGACGCGACCGCAGATAGTACGTGGTCTTCAGGCCTCGCTTCCATGCGTACATGTACATGCTCGACAGCTGTCCGATATTCGGGTTGGCGATGAACAAGTTCAACGATTGGCTCTGATCGATGTAGGCGCCGCGCTCGGCCGCCATCTCGATCAACGCCTTCATCGGCAGCTCCCACGCGGTGCGGTAGATCTGCCGCAGCTCGGCGGGCAGCGATTCCAATTGCAGCACCGAGCCGTCGGCGCGCTTGATGGCGTCGCGGATCTCCGGCGTCCACTGGCCCAGCTGCTTGAGTTCCTCGATCAGGTAGGCATTGATTTGCATGAAGTCGCCCGACAGGGTCTCGCGCTTGAAAAGGTTCGACAGCTGCGGTTCGATGCACTCATAGCAGCCGGCAATCGAGGCAATCGTCGCCGTGGGGGCGATCGCAATCAACAAGCTGTTGCGCAGACCAAAGTTTCGGATCTCCTTCTTCAATGCGTCCCAGCGGCTGCCATTCTCGGGCCTCACTCCCCACGAGTCGAACTGCAATTCGCCGGCCGCGGCGCGTGTCTCGGAAAAGCTGGGATGGGCGCCGTGCTGGCGTGCGAGCTCGCATGAGGTGCGCAGGGCGTGAAAGTACGCCTCTTCCGAGATGTGCCGCGACAGGCCGCGCGCGGGCTCGCTGTCGAACGGCAGGCGCAGCTTGAAGAATACGTCCTGCAGTCCCATCAGGCCCAACCCCACGGGACGCCAGCGCAGGTTGGACGATCTGGCGCTGGCAATGGGATAGAAGTTCAAATCGATGACCCGATCCAACTGGCGCACGGCAACTTCGACGGTATGCGCGAGCTTGCCGAAATCGAATGCGCCGTCGACCACGTGCTGGGCGAGGTTGATGGAGCCCAGATTGCAGACCGCCGTCTCGGCGCCCGCGGTGACTTCGAGAATTTCCGTGCACAAATTGGACAGATGCACCACCGCCTGCGGCTGCGCAGTCTGATTGCAGGTGCGGTTGGCCGCGTCCTTGAAGGTCATCCAGCCGTTGCCGGTTTGCGCCAGGGTGCGCATCATCCGGGCGTAGAGCTCGCGGGCCGGCAGGCGCTTGCGCGCGAGACCGCGTGCCTCGGCCTGCGCGTAGGCCTGGTCGAACGCATCACCCCACAGGTCGGGCAGCTCCGGCACGTCCTTCGGGTCGAACAAGGACCACGCCTCGTCGGCATCGACGCGTCTCATGAAGAGATCGGGCACCCAATTGGCGAGATTCAAGTGGTGGGTGCGCCGCGCCTCGTCTCCGGTGTTGTCCCGAAGCTCGAGGAACGCTTCGATATCGGCATGCCAGGTCTCGAGATACACGCACGCCGCCCCCTTGCGCTTGCCGCCCTGATTGACTGCGGCCACGGAGGAATCCAAGGTTTTGAGCCAGGGCACGATGCCGTTTGACAGGCCGTTGGTGGAGCGGATCAGCGAACCCTCGGCGCGGACCCGATGCCACGCGACGCCGATGCCGCCGGAGAATTTCGACAGCAGCGCGATATCCTTGTACCTGTCGTAGACCCCGTCGAGAGAATCGGCCGGCGAATCGAGCAGAAAGCAGCTCGACAGCTGTTCGTGCAGGGTGCCGGCGTTGAACAGGGTCGGAGAGCTCGGCAGGTAATCGAGCGACGAGAACAAGTCGTAAAGCTCGATGGCATCGTGCGCCCCGGTGCTGAGCGAAACGGCGACGCGCATCCAGAAGTATTGCGGCGTTTCGATGATTTGCCGCAGGGTTGGGTGCTTGAGGGCATAACGATCGTACAGGGTGCGCAACCCGAAATATTCGAACTTGCGGGTGCGCTCGATATCAATCGCGTCGTTCAGCTTGCGCGCGTGCGATTCGACGAACTGCAGCACGCGCTCGTTGATCAATCCCACATCGAAGCCGACGCGAATGGACTGCGAGAACGAATAGATTCCCTGGCCTTGCACTTCCTTGTCGATGAAGGCGGACAAGAGGCGGGCGGCAAGCTTCGAGTACGCCGGATCATCGACCATGAACGAGGAGGCCGTGCGAATCGACAACTCATCCAACGCACGCGTCGTTGCGCCGTCGAACAGGCCCGCGATGGTCTTGAGCGCGACGCGCATCGGATCCACGTCGACAATGCCCTCGCTGCAGCGGGTCACCGCGCGCACGATCTTGTTGACGTCGATGGGCTCATGCGCGCCGGAACGCTTGGTTACGCGCATGGGAGCGCGCGGCGCGGGCGGTGCATTCAAATTGAAGGAGGGCTGCGTGACTTGAGTATTCATGGCGATGTTTCCGTTATCTACAACGGAACTCCGATGGGCAATCGAACGGCTGCGATCGGGCGCTGAGGGTGCGCGTGATCACTCCGGTCGCTCCTCCCACGAGAGCTCCAAGGGCACCCGCATCCCGTATGGGGCGCGGATCGCGGCAGGTCTTCGGACTTCCGGGCACGACCTCTCGGTCAATTCCTAGTGCATGCCGCTTCCCAATCCCCCGAAGGATCAGTGCCAAGGCATGGTTCGTTCCCAGTTACCGCTGCGGGGCAGCTCCGGATTCGCACCGGATTCCCTATTAGCCCAACATATATGCTGAGCACCGCGATGGGCCACAAGATATTGTGTTTGCCAAGCTGCGTCAACCGCGACTATCCTAACCACACCCCTCCCGACGCCGTCCCATGAATGCCCTGAATTCGTTCCATCCCGCTGTGGCCGCCTGGTTCCAGCGGACATTCGATGCGCCCACCCCGGCGCAGGAGCGGGCGTGGCCGGCGCTCCAGGCAGAGCAGCATGTGCTGGTGGCTGCGCCGACCGGGTCAGGCAAGACCTTCGCTGCATTCTTGGCGGCAATCGACCGGCTGGTCAGGGAGGGTTTGGAAGGCGGGTTGCCGGATGAGACCCGGATCGTCTATGTGTCGCCGCTGAAAGCGCTGTCGAACGACATACAGCGCAATCTCGAAGCGCCGCTCGCGGGCATTCGCGAAGAACTGGCCGCCCTGAACCTGCCCGACGTCGCCATTCGCGCGGCCGTGCGCAGCGGTGATACGTCGCAGTCGGAGCGCGCCGGAATGCGGCGCAAGCCGCCGCACATCGTCGTGACAACCCCGGAGTCGCTGTACATTCTGCTGGGATCGCAGTCGGGCCGGGCCATGCTTGCCACGTGCAGGACGGTGATCGTCGATGAGATTCACGCGATTGCCGGCAACAAGCGCGGTGCACATCTGGCACTGTCGTTGGAGCGATTACAGGCGCTCGCGGGCCGAACGCTGACGCGGGTCGGTTTGTCGGCCACCCAGAACCCGATCGAAGAGGCGGCACGCTTCCTGACCGGCGCCACCGACGCGACCATGAACGGCTGCACCATCATCGACAGTGGCCATGTGCGCGCCCGCGACCTGGCCTTGGAATTGCCACCGGCGCCGCTCGAGGCCGTGATGTCCGGCGAGGTATGGACGCAGGTCTATGATCGTCTGGCCGAGCTGATCCGCGAGCACCGCACGACCTTGGTGTTCGTCAACACGCGAAGACTGGTCGAACGCGTGGCCCGGCATTTGTCCGAGCGGCTCGGCGAAGAGAATGTCGCCGCGCATCACGGCAGTCTGTCCAAGGAAAGGCGCCTGCATGCGGAGCAGCGGCTGAAGCGCGGCGAATTGAAGGTGCTGGTGGCGACCGCATCCTTGGAACTCGGCATCGACATCGGCGATGTGGATCTGGTTTGCCAGATAGGCTCGACGCGCTCCATCAATGCATTCCTGCAGCGCGTCGGCCGCGCCGGTCATTCGGTGGGAGGCACCTCCAAAGGCCGGTTGTTTCCACTGTCCCGCGACGAATTGGTGGAATGCACGGCGCTGCTGGATGCGGTGCGCCGCGGCGAATTGGATCGCCTGGAGATTCCGCAGAACGCTCTCGACGTGCTGGCGCAGCAGCTGACCGCCGAGGTCGCGGCGCGCGAATGGGAGGAGGGCGGGTTGTTCGCTCTCGTGCGCCGCGCCCATCCGTACCGGTCGCTGCGGCGCGAGGACTTCGACGCCTGCGTGCGCATGCTGGCGGAAGGCTTCAGCACCCGCCGCGGGCGGCGGGCGGCGCTGTTGCATCACGACTCCGTGAACCACATGCTCCGTCCGCGCAAGGGCGCGCGGCTGACCGCGCTCACCTCCGGCGGCGCCATCCCGGACAACGCCGATTACAAGGTCATGCTGGAGCCGGAAGGGCATCTGGTCGGTTCGGTCAATGAGGACTTTGCCGTCGAGAGCCTGCAAGGGGACGTTTTTCAGCTCGGCAATACTTCGTACCGGATACTGCGCGTGGAACGCGGCACCGTGCGCGTCGAGGATGCACACGGGCAACCGCCCTCGATACCGTTCTGGCTCGGCGAGGCGCCGGGCCGCACGCCGGAACTGTCGGCCGCCGTCTCGAGGGTCAGGCAGGAAATCGGGCGCCGCCTCGACAACGCCGCGGCGCGGCTGACGGACAATGGCGATGCCATGGAGTGGCTGATGGAGGAGGTCGGCCTCGACCACGCCGCCGCCCTGCAGCTGGTTCAATACTTGAGCGCCGGCCGCGCCGCGCTCGGCGTATTGCCGACTTTGGACACGGTAGTCTTCGAGCGATTTTTCGATGAGTCCGGCGGCATGCAGCTGGTCATTCATTCGACGTTCGGCAGTCGCGTCAACCGGGCCTGGGGACTGTCCCTGAGAAAACGCTTCTGCCGCACGTTCAACTTCGAATTGCAGGCCGCCGCCACCGAAGATCACATCGTGCTGTCGCTGACGCATGCGCACAGCTTCGAGCTGGCGGAAGCGGCGCGATATCTGCACTCGAACTCGGTTCGCCAGGTGCTGGTGCAGGCACTGTGCGCGGCGCCCATGTTCGAGGTGCGCTGGCGCTGGGACGCCGGTATCTCGCTTGCACTGCCGCGCTTTCGCGGCGGCAAGAAAATACCGCCGCAAATCGCGCGCATGAATGCCGAGGACCTGCTGGCATCGGTATTTCCGGACCAGGTGGCATGCGCCGAGAACCTGCCGGGTGAAATCGAAATCCCCGATCATCCGCTGGTGCAGCAGACCATTCGCGATTGTCTCGAAGATGCGATGGATATCGAGAGGTTCGAGGCATTGCTGCGCGGGTTGGAAAGCGGCGCCATCCGCGTCGTCGCGCGCGATCTCACCGAACCATCGCCGCTCGCGCTCGAGGCCTTGAATGCGAGACCCTATGCCTTTCTCGACGACGCCCCGCTGGAGGAGCGCCGCACCCAGGCGGTGATGAGCCGCCGCTGGCTCGACCCGGAATCCGCCGCGGATCTCGGCAAGCTCGATCCGGAGGCGATTGCGCGCGTTCGCGCGGAGGCGTGGCCGGATGCGGCGACGCCCGATGAGCTGCACGATGCGTTGCTGTGGCTGACCTTCCTGACCGAGGACGAATTGCGGCGCAACCCGGCATGGCCGGCGTTGATCGAGGCACTCGCTGCGCACGGACGGGTTGCGCGCATTTCGTGGGATGCGACATCGGTGTGGACGGCAACGGAAAGGCGCGCGCTGTTCGAGCCCGCGCCGGCGAGCGACGAATCCCTGGTCGAAATCGTCCGTGGGCGGCTCGAAGGCCTGGGGCCGGTGGCGGCATCGGCGGTGGCGGATTCGCTCGGGCTGGCGGTATCGAGAATCAACATCGCTTTGGCCGCCCTCGAGGCCGAGGGATTCGCCATGCGCGGCCGTTTCGCCGCGGATGATGAGTGGTGCGAGCGGCGTTTGCTCGCTCGAATTCATCGCTACACGGTGAAGCGATTGCGCGCCGAGATCGAGCCGGTGCAGGCCCGCGACTTTGTGCGGTTCCTGTGCGAATGGCAGCGGGTGCTGCCGGAGTCGAGAATGCAGGGCTCCGATGCACTGGCGTCGGTGCTCACGCAACTCGAGGGCTTTGAGGCACCCGCGGGCGCGTGGGAGGGCGAGATCATCCCGTCGCGCATGGTCGAGTACGAGCCGCAATGGCTGGATGAGCATTGCCGCGCGGGGCGCGTCGTCTGGGCGCGGCTCGCCGCGCGCGGAGCGGCCAATGGCGCCGACCCCGAACGCAGTCATGGCGCGTCGCCGATTCGTTCAACTCCCATCACCCTGATGGCACGCCGCGGCGTACCGCAGTGGGCGGCGCTGGCCGATCATGCCGATCCGGTCTCTCTGACCTCACGAGCCCGGGCGGTGGCGGACTTCATCCGGGAGCACGGCGCTTCGTTTTTCGACGAGATCGCGGACCATGTGGGCATGCTGCCGGTGGAGGTGGAGGATGCGCTTGCCGAACTGGTCGCGCTCGGCATGGTGAACTCCGATAGTTTCGCCGGTTTGCGCGTGCTGCTGATGCCGAGCGGCCGGCGCGGCAAATCCAACTCGTACACGGTGCGGCGCAAGCGCCGGCTGGCGCTATTCGGAATGGCGGATGCGGGACGCTGGGCGCTGGTGCGCCGGCCTGCAGTGGGCGCCAAGCGCAGCGACGAGGCAGTCGAATACATCGTGCGCGCGCTGCTGCGCCGCTGGGGCGTGATTTTTTGGAAACTGCTCGGCCGCGAAGCCGCTTGGCTGCCGCCGTGGCGCGACATGCTCTTGTGCTGCCGCCGCTTGGAGGCGCGGGGCGAGATTCGCGGCGGCCGGTTTGTGGCGGGCTTCTCGGGCGAGCAATATGCGACCCCCGAGGCCGTGGGACTTTTGCGCGACGTGCGCCGCAAGCCTCAAACCCGGCAATTCGTCGCGGTGTCGGCCGCCGATCCGTTGAATCTCATCGGCATCATTACGCCGGGTGCAAGACTCCCGTCGCTCTCCGGCAACCGGCTGCTATACCGCGACGGCTTGCCCGTGGCAACCTATGCTGCCGAGCAGGTCCACTTCCTCACGGAGCTTGCAGAGAACGAGCAATGGGAGGTGCAGACCGCGCTGCTGCGGCGGCACTCGTCGCTCGTGCTGGACGATTTGGCATAGGCGCGCCAAATCGGCGCGGGTTACTATGCCGTCATGGACCCGAGCCGCAGACGTCAAGGGGGCCGTGGCCGACGTGTGGAAGGAAGCCGGGTCCCGCAGTTGCCCTGGACTGAAGTCAACAATCCCTATCCGCCCATGCAGGTGCTGTCGCCGGATCAGATCGAGGCCATTCACCTGACGTCGCTGCGAATCCTCGAGGAATTGGGAGTGGAAGTGATGTCGCCGCGCGCCCTGGCCGTTCTCGAGAAGGCGGGCGCCGAAGTCGACCGGGCGACGCGCACCGTGCGCCTGGATCGCGGTCTCATCGAGAGCGCATTGGCGAGCGCGCCTGCATCGTTCGTGCTTACGCCGCGCAATGCGGCCAAGCGAATACTGCTCGGCGGAAACCGCATCAACTTCGGGCTGGTCGCGGGCCCGCCCAATGTTCACGACTGCGAGCGCGGCCGCCGTGCAGGTAACCACCGGGACTACTGCGATTTCATCCGGCTGGCACAATACTTCAATGCCATTCATCTGATCGGCAATCAAGTGTGCGCGCCCATCGAATTGCCGGCGAATTCGCGCCATCTGGATACCTATCGGGCGAATCTCAAGTATTCGGATCAGGTCTTTCACTGTTCTGCGATCGGCGCCGGGCGCGCGCTCGACGGCATCCGGATGATGGCGATTTCGCGCGGCCTCAGCCTCGAGGAGTTCGCCGCGAGTCCCGGCGTCATCACCATCATCTCGGTGAACAGTCCGCGGCGTTTCGATGAGGCGATGAGCGAGGGTTTGATCGCGATGGCGGAGCACGGCCAGGCCGTCGTCATTACGCCCTTTACCCTGATGGGTGCCATGGCGCCGGTGTCATTGGCGGCAGCCCTTGCCCAGCAAAATGCCGAGGCCCTCTTTGGAGTGGTGCTCGCGCAATTGGTGCGGCCCGGTGCGCCCGTGATGTACGGCGCCTTTACCTCGAACGTCGACATGCGCTCCGGCGCGCCGGCGTTCGGCACGCCGGAGAACGCCAAGGCCAACATTGCAAGCGGTCAACTGGCCCGACGCTACCGGCTGCCCTACCGCACGTCCAACGCCAGCGCCTCCAACGTGGCCGACGCTCAAGGCGCCTACGAGACCGAAATGGCTCTCTGGGGAGCCATTCTCGGCCATGGCAATCTCGTGTATCACGCGGCGGGTTGGCAGGAAGGCGGACTCACCGCCTCATTCGAAAAACTGGTGCTCGACATCGAGATGCTGCAGATGATGATCGAGTTCCTCAAGCCCATCGTCGTCAATGAACAGGAGTTGGGCTTCGACGCCATCAAGGGCGTGGCCACCGGCGGCCATTTTTTCGGCGAACCGCATACGATGGAGCGGTACGAGCACGCGTTCTACCGCCCGCTGGTCTCCAATTGGCAGAACTATGAAAACTGGCAGCTTGCAGGCGGCAAGGACGCGACGCAGCGGGCCACTGAGATTTGGAAATTGGCGCTCGCCGAGTATGAAGAGCCGGCGATGGATCCTGCCATTAACGAAGCGCTGGATGCCTACGTCGCAGAGCGGCGCGCGGCGATCGGCGGCGACGAGCCGTAATCTAACTCTCGCAGGGTGGTCAGAATGACGAAGTCTCGTGCAACCGTGTTTGCGACAGTCTTGTTGCTCGGCGGCTGCGCAACGAAGGGTCCGGTCGAATACAGCATCGATGTTCCGCAGGGTGTGCGGGACGGTCGCGCGCATTTCGACGACCTCTTCTGCGCCGTCCTCAAAGATCACGGCCCCAGCCTGCCGGACCATCGCCCCTGCGAAGACGCATTGAGCCACACGGCTCCTCCGCCCCCGATGCCGGGCGCTCCCGTGGATCTGTCGCTCTCCCGCCGTCATCTCGTGGTGGGCATCGTGCCGGGCATCGGCTACGACTGTATCGAGAAGTGGCTGGAGCCCACCGGCGCGGGCGCCGCGCACCTCCGTACCCAAGGCTTCGACATGCGCCTCCTCAAGGTCGATGCGCTATCGGGATCGGCGACGAACGCCCGCCTCATCCGCGATGCGATCATGGCGATGTCCGAGGAGGCCGGGCCACCCCGTCTCGTGCTGATGGGCTATTCGAAGGGGGCACCGGACATCCTCGAGGCCCTGGTGAACTACCCGGAGATTCGCCCGCGCATTGCCGCGGTGGTGAGCGCCGCGGGGGCGGTCGGTGGATCGTTGCTCGCGGAGGGCGCAACCGAGAGCCAGGCCGACATGGTGCGCCATTTCCCCGGAGCGACCTGCGGAGCCGGCGACCAAGACGCGGTGCAAAGCTTGCGTATCGGCGTGCGCCGGCAGTGGCTCAGGGAGCATCCACTGCCGAGCGGCATCCGCTACTACTCGCTCGTCACACTGCCGGACCGCGAGCGAATTTCACGGATTCTTTCGCCGTCCTACGACAAGCTGGCCAAGGTCGACGCGCGCAACGACAGCCAGGTCATCTACAGCGACGAGTTCATCCCCGGCAGTACTCTGCTCGGCTTCGTCAACGCGGATCACTGGGCGATCGCATTGCCGATCAACCGGTCCCACCCCTGGGTCGGCAGCATGTTCGTGAGCCACAACGACTATCCGCGTGAAGCGCTGCTCGAAGCGGTTCTGCGCTATGTCGAAGAGGATCTGGGGCCTCAGGGGTAGTAGCGCCAG
>DATLVV010000028.1:0-4019 GCA_035577165.1 Steroidobacteraceae bacterium
CGAAACATAGGAATACCCGCGCAGCGCGCCCGGCCTGGGCTTCGCGTGCGCCTCTGGGTCGTTGTCCGTGGCGTTCCATGCGGCCAGCAGCAATCCGAGTGCCAGCCAGTTGAGGGACGCCTCGCGGTGTTGCGCCCACCACGTTTCCTTACAAGCACCCTGCCATTCGCGGCCTGCCCGGCGGCCGGTCGCTCGTGCTTTTTCGATTGACCCTGTCGCCATTGTCGACTCCTCGTTGGGGTTCCTACGAGGCAAGTGTCCGGCGCAAGTGACGATTCCCCGGGGCTGAATTCGGGCAACCTCAAGGCCAATCGTGGCGAATCATGGCAGCCGGTGCCGGCGCGAAACGGCTATCATTCAACGATGAAGAAGCAGATCGCGATCGTCGAGGATGAGCCGGCTTTGCGCGAGAACTACGCGGCGGCGCTGGCGCGGCACGGCTACTCGATCAAGACCTACGGCAATCGAAAAAATGCCATGCAGGCTTTCCAGACGCACTTGCCCGACCTCGCCATCATCGACATATCCCTCGAGGACGAGGCGGAAGGCGGCTTCGATCTTTGCCGCGACCTGCGCGCGATGTCCGCGGAACTGCCCATCATCTTTCTCACCGCGCGGGACAGTGAATTGGACGCCGTGTCGGGTTTGCGCCTCGGCGCCGATGACTTTCTGACCAAGGATGTGAGTCTGCCGCACCTGGCGGCGCGGGTTGCCGCGCTGTTCCGGCGCATCGATGCCCTGCGCCGGCCCGACAACGCCGCCCAAATCGTGCGCCGCGGCGCCTTGTCGGTCGACGGCGAGAAAATGCAGACCACGTGGAACGGGGTGCCGGTCACCCTGTCATTGACGGAGTTCTGGATCGTGCATGCCCTGGCGCGCAATCCCGGCCATGTGAAGAACCGGCAGCAATTGATGGATGCCGCGAACGTCGTCCTCGACGACAACACCATCACCTCGCACATCAAACGCATGCGCCGAAAATTCCAGCAAATCGATCCGGCTTTCGATGCCATCCAAACCGTGTACGGAATGGGCTACCGCTGGGTCGAGTGAGCATCCGCCTGCAACTGTTGATTGTTGCGCTCACCACCCTGGTGTTGCCGTGGGCCGGCTGCAGGTATGCCGGAGAGCTCGAGACCGCATTGCGCGACTCGCAGGAACGATCATTGCTGGCGAGTGCCGGCACCATTGCCAACGCGCTGTCCGCCCAGCCACGACGGGTGTTCCGCGATCCGGAGGACAGCCGCGGGTTCGCCGCGAGCCAGGGCGACCTGTACGTCTATCCTCTGTCCAACCAGCCCTTGCTGGACGGCTATCGCGACGATTGGGGCGTTACGGCGGATCCCGCGCCCCTGCCCACCTCCACGGGTTACGGCACGCGAATTTTGGCCGGTGCCACCGAGCGATACCTGTATCTCTATGCCGAGGTCGACGACAGCCACTTCGATGCCGAGCCCGGCAGCCTGCACCTCGAGCGCGACCGGTTCGATCGGCTCGACCTGACCTTGCAGGGACCCGACGGCAGCCAGGAGTCTTATTTTTTCGGCACCAACGCGCCCGGTTTGATCGCCGCCAAAGGACTCGTCAAGGGTGACGATGGCCAGCAGCGCGCCGTCGAAGAATCGCGCATCCAGGCCTTTTGGCTGCAAACCTCCTCGGGCTATCACCTCGAGGCTCGCATCCCCTTGAGTTTCGTCGGCGCGCGCCTGTGGATCGAAGCGCGCGACGGCCGCGGCTCGGGGAGGTCGGGGGTCACGCCGGAGGATGCCCCGGACGGCGGCCGTTTGTACTTCACCATGGCGGGCTTGAGCGAGCTGTTGAGCACCTTTATCCGCGACGGCACCCGCGCCACCGTCATCGACGCCGATGCGCTCAAGCTCGGTGCCGCAGGCACCTTGAGCAGGAGCACGCCGGGCGAGCCTGAACCTGTCGAGTCGTGGTACCGGTATTTCATGACCATCGACACGTCGAGTTTTCCGCAGCTCTCCTCGGCGCCGGATCGGCTCGGCGGAAATAGCGTCGCGGCGGCGCTCGCCGGGCAGCCGCACGCGGAATGGGTGCGCAGCGGCCTGCGCCAGGAGCTGCTGTTGACCGCCGCCGCGCCCATATTGGTGGATGGTCGAACCCGCGGCGCCGTATTCCTCGAGCAGGCCGGCGACCAATTGCTGGCGCTGCGCGATCGCGCCGTGACGCGGCTGTTCAATCTCACCTTGCTCGCCACGGCCGCGGCTGTGGTCGTCATGTTCGGCTTTTCGACCTGGATCAGTCTGCGGATTCGGCGCTTGCGCGATGCCGCCGATTCCGCGGTGAGCAGCGACGGCAAGATTCGGCTCGACATGCCGGAATCCGCCCGCGCCGATGAGATCGGCGCGCTGTCGCGCGGTTTCGAGCGCCTCTTGGGGCGCCTCAACGAGCACACCACCTATTTGCGCACTTTGGGCGGAAAGCTGTCGCACGAGCTGCGCACGCCGCTGACCATAGTGCGTTCTTCGTTGGACAATCTGGAGTCGGAAGGCTTGCGCGAGGACCAGCAGCGCTATGTGACCCGCGCTCGGGAAGGTACCCAGCGCCTGCAATCCATCTTGAGCGCCCTCGGCGCCGCGGCGCGGGTCGAGGAAAGCATCAAGCAGACAGAATGGGTGAATTTCGACTTGCGAGAACTGCTGGAATCGGCGATCGCCGCCTACCGCGACGGATTTCCGCAGGCCCGCATCGCCCTCGTCACTCCCACCGACCCTTGCTTCGTCCGCGGCGCGCCCGAGCTCATCGTTCAGCTGCTCGACAAGCTGATCGAAAACGCCGTCGACTTCTGTCCGCCTGCCGGCACCATTACCGTTCGCCTGGAGCGAGCGCTCGGCAACTACCTATTGCAGGTGCAGAACGACGGACCGCCCATCCCGCAAGCGCTGCTGGGACGCTTGTTCGAGTCGCTGTTCGAGCAGCGCCAGGGCCGCGACGACAAGCCGCACTTCGGTTTGGGGTTGTACATCGTGCGGCTCATCGCGGAATTTCACGGCGGCGCGGCCGTGGCTGCCAATCGCCCGGACGGCGACGGTGCGCTGTTCACCATCACTCTGCCGTTGATCTAGGCGCCCGGTTCGTCGATCCTGGCGCCCAGTTTGATCTAGAAGCCTAGGTCGAGCTCAGCAGGTCCGCCCTCATGCGCCAGCAGCCAGCGCTTGCGCTCCAAGCCGCCGCCGTATCCCGTCAAGGAACCATCCGCACCGATCACCCGGTGGCAGGGCACCATGATCGAAATGGGATTGCGGCCATTGGCAAGCCCCACGGCGCGCGACGCGCTGGGTTTGCTGATTCGCTTCGCAAGCTTTCCGTAGCTCCACGTTTCGCCATACGGTATCTCGGTCAACTCGCGCCACACGCGCTGCTGGAAGGGCGTGCCCTGCAGACGCAGCGGCAAATCGAACTCACGCCGGGTTCCGGCAAAGTATTCGGTCAGTTGCTGGACGGCCGCCGATAGCGGTTCGACCGTGGCGTCCTCCACCCAGCCGTCCATGGATTGCGCCTTGCGATGGGGTTCCATGTACAGGCCGGTCAGGGCGGAGCCGTCGGAAGTGAGCAACAGACGGCCGATCGGACTATCCATATAGGTGAATGCATTCATGGATGAGCTCCCAATGTCTGCCATAAATAATGAGTCGCATACGCCCGCCAGGGCCGCCAACTCTCCGCGAGCTGCTTGAGCTGCTTCTGATTGGCATTCGCAGCACGCAGCAGCATCAGATCGCCGCTCGGGAATGCGTCCGGCCAATGCAGCGCCCGCATGGCAATGTATTGCGCCGTCCACGGACCGATGCCGGGCAGGCGCATGAGCGCCTCGATTTGCTCCTCCACATTCGGAGCGAAGGTCAATACGATTCTCTTCTCCAGCACCGCCGGTGCGAGTATGGATAGGCAGCGGGCCCGCGCGCCGACGATCCCGAGCGCGGCGATTTGGTCGACCGTCACTTGAGTCATCTCAAGTGCGCTCGGGGTCAGGCGATTCAGCATGGGATAGGGAG
>DATLVV010000029.1:0-4599 GCA_035577165.1 Steroidobacteraceae bacterium
CATCTTCTGCCTCCGCATGCTTCTCTTCGGGTGCAGCCTTGGCGGCGTCCGCCGCGGGCGGCTGCTTGCCGCAGGCACTTAGCAGCAAGAGGCTCAAGAAAAGTGATGCGTAGAATCGCAGCGTGCAGGGATATTGCATGGGTATCACGATGATTTTTGCGAAGAGGTTGGATACTGCCAGCCGCCGCCGAGCGCCCGGCACAGGCCGAGCAGCGCCTTGAGCCGTTCCAGCTTGTATTGGCTGAGTTGATCGCGGGCGGCGTCGAGCGTGCGCTGCGCTTCTAGAACCAAGAGGTATTCGCCGACACCCTCGCGATAGCGCAATTCCGCGCCTTGGAAGGCTCGCTCGCTTTGATCGGCGTTGCGTTGCTGAGCCTGCTTCTGCAGCTCCAGATAGTGCAGGCCTGTGAGCGCGTTCTCGACGTCGACCAGCGCCGCGAGAATCGAGCCGTGATACTGGGCGATCAGCTCCTCCTGCTTCGCGGCCGCTTCATCCACGGCCGCGCGGCGCCGCCCTGAGTCGAAAATCGTCTGTACCAACGAAGCGCCCGCCGACAGGGACCAGCCGGTTCCTGCCAGGGTGATCACTGCCGCCTGGACAGCCGGATTCTGCACGCCGCCGTTGGCGGTCAGAGTCAGTGAGGGAAACATCGCAGCGCGCGCCGCGGTCAAGTCGGCATTGGCCGCCTGTAGATTGCCCTCGGCGGTGATCAGATCCGGCCGCCGCTGCAGCAGATCCGAGGGTAGACCGGCGGCGACGAGCGGTTCTGCGAGTGCATCGAGGCTTTCTCCCGTCACCGTGAATCCTTCGGGCTCACGGCCGACCAGCAGCGCCAACGCTCCGCGCGCCTCGGCCTCCTGCTGCTGCAGTTGGGGCACGGTCAATTCCGCATTCGCCACCGCCGCCCGCTGCGCGGCGAGTTCCGCCGGGCCGATGCTCCCAGCTTGATAGCGGGCCTCAGTGAAGCGCAGGATTCCTTCAGCGGCTTCAAGATTCACGCGGGCCAATGCGATCCGCTGTCGCAGCGACAGCACCTGAAAGTAGCTGGCCGCGACCGAGTTGGATATCGTGATCCGCACGGCCGCAAGATCCGCGCGGCTGGCGCCGGCCAGCGCCTGTGAGGAATTCGCCGCAGCCCGATTCTTACCCCAGAAATCGATCTCGTAGCTCGCCGACAGCAGCGCGCCCCAGTCGGTCTCGTGCGCCGTGGCGCCGTTCGATCCGCCGCCTATTTGCGTGACGTTGCCATTGAGGTCGACCTGCGGCAGGAGTGCTGCGCCGGCCTGGCGGGCGCGCGCATCCGCCCGCTTCACCCGTGCAACCGCCGCGGCGATATCCAGACTGTTGTGCTCGGCAAGAGTGATCAGCGAGTCCAACTCACCGCTGGCGAATCCGCGATACCAGTCCGCGTCGGGCCACGGTCCTTGCGTCGACGGCTGTTCGAATGCGGCTGGCACGGCGGGCGGGGCCGGTTTGGCGCCCTCCACTGCACAGCCGTTGCCGGCGAGAGCCGCGGCGATGGCGATGACCGGCATTAGGCGCACGAGGTGACCTTCCGTTTGGGCTCCTGGACAAAAGCTAACATGGGCATTCCGCGGCGACTTTTGCATATTTGTAATAATCCGCGCCACCACAAGCCATGCGCTTTTTTTCCCCGCGTGGCGTAACCTCAGCCTCGATGCACATTCTGTTGGTCGAAGATGACGTCGAGTTGGCCGGCTCCCTGCTCGGCCAGTTCCGTGAACAAGGCTATCAAGTCGAGCATTGCGCCGACGGCGACAGCGGGCTCGCGAGCGCCTGCTGTGGCGAGTACCAAGTCATCGTCCTGGACCGCATGTTGCCGCGGTTGGACGGTCTGCGCTTGGTGCGGGAATTGCGCTCGCGCGGGGTGGCGACGCCGGTCATTTATCTCACCACCATGAGCGGGATCGACGATCGCGTGCAGGGCCTGGAGGCGGGCGGCGATGACTACTTGGTCAAGCCGTTTGCCTTTGCGGAGCTGCTGGCGCGGGTCAGGGTCCTGGCACGCCGCCCGGCCCATGCGAATGACGCCGCGATCCGGCTGACCCTGGGCTCCATCGAGTTGGACATGCTGAAGCGCACCGTGGTGCGCGCCGGCAAGCCGGTCGACTTGTTGCCGCAGGAATTCCGCCTGCTGGAATACTTCGCGCGCAATCCGGACCGGATGCTGACGAAGCGCATGCTGTTGGAGAATGTTTGGGGCATCCATTTCGACCCGCAGACCAGCGTCGTCGAAAGCCACATCAGCCGGCTGCGAGCCAAGATCAATCAGGGATTCGAGGGCGACGTGATACAGACCGTGCGCGGAACCGGGTATAAATTCCTTGCGCCCCACTAGAGTTCTCAAGTCCGAGAGCTTCCGCTCGGCCGCGCTGTTCGCGACCTTGTTTCTGATCCTTTCCTGGGTCCTGCTCGGGGTCGTGTACTGGATCGTGGACGACACGCAAAAATCGGCGTTGGTGGGCTCGGTCGATGCGGACATCAATACCATCCGCAATGGCTATCGTGAAAAGGGGCTGTCGGAAGCCATCGAGGTGGTTCACCAGAGGCTGGGCTCGGGCGAATATTCAGGTGCCGATCTTGCGGGCGGATATATTCTGCTGCACGATGCGGCGACCGGCACTGTGGCCGGCAATGTACAACAGCCGGCGGATTTCCAGCTGGGCCTGTTCAGATTTTCCGTGCCGCGCCGGCATGACTCCGCGGTGAACGTACTCGGCCGCGGGGTCTACATCGCCGGCGGCGTCTATTTGTTCGTCGGCCGCGACACCGCTCCAATCGCGGTGACCCGGCTGCGCATCCTCAAGGCATTTGCTTGGATCGAGGCGGTCTCAGTGGTGCTCGCCGGTCTGGGAGGAGTCTTCTTCAGCCTGCAGTTCACGCGGCGAATCGATGCAATCACCCGCACGTGCCAGGCCATCATGGCAGGACGATTCAGCGATCGCATTCCGCTGCGCGGCAGCGGCGATGAATTGGACGGTCTGGCCGCCGCCATTAACAACATGCTGGATCGAATCGCCACCCTGCTCGACAACTTACGGCAGGTGTCGAGCGACGTCGCGCATGACCTGCGTACGCCGCTCACCCATTTGCGCGGTCGCCTCGAGGAGGCGCGCCAGAAATCGGTGACGACGGAGGACTATGCGGCGGTGGTGACGCACGCCATCGAGGACACCGATCATCTGCTGGCGATCTTCGCCGCGCTGCTGCGCATTTCACAAGTGGAGTCAGGATCGCGTCTCAGTGCCTTCGCGGCCCTGTCGCTGTCGGAGCTTCTGGAAAGAATCTACGAGATGTACCGGCCGGTCGCCGAAGATCAGCATCAAGTGCTCCTCCGGGATATCCAACCCGGAGTATGGATTCGCGGCGACGGCGAGTTGCTGACGCAGATGTTCAGCAACTTGATCGAAAATGCGATCCGGCATGCCCCTTCGGGCGCCAGAATCCTGATACGCCTGGCCGTGTCGGGCAACTCCGCGAACGCATCCGTCGAAGACAACGGACCGGGCATTCCGGCGGACGAGCGCGACAAGGTATTTCGCCGCTTCTACCGGCTTACCGGCAGCCGCTCCGCGCCCGGAAACGGACTTGGCCTCGCACTGGTTTCGGCAATCGCCAATTTGCACCATGCGAAAATCGAGCTGCGCGACAATCAGCCGGGCCTCGAGGTTCTGACGACGTTCGACGTGGTGTAGGATCAGCCCATGCGTGCATTGGCTTTGGTTGGATTGTTCATCGCCGTTTCCGGCTGTTCGTCCCTGAAGACGTCCAGCCCGGAGGCGGGCAGTGCGCAGGCGGCTCCGCCGGCTGCGGCGCCAGCACCGGCTACACCGCCGCCGCCCTCGCCACCACCCGCCGCGCCACCACCCGTTGCGCCCGCACCGGTAACGCCACCTCCCGTCGCGCCTGCGCCGGTAACGCCACCACCCCTCGCGCCTGCGCCGGTTGCGGCTGCGCCTGCCGTGCCGGCGTCCGCGGCACCGCCCCACGCGGCGGCCGCGCCGGCGAAATCGCCCGCTGCCGCCCATCCGGTCAAACAGCCAGGTACGTCAGCCGCGCAATCGCCTGCAAATCCGCCTCCGCCCGCTTCACCGGCCGCCCCAGCGCCGGCGCCGGCTCCGCCGGCCGCGGCCACGGCATCCACGCTGAATCTGGCGGACTTGGAGCAACGGCTGCGCGAGACCCGCGCAATCGGCGTATTCACCAAGCTGTCGTTAAAAAATCAGGTTGACGACTTGCTTAAGGCGTTCCGGGCACTATATCGGGACCCGAACAAGCGCCCATCCGCGGAATTGCGGCAGCGCTACGACGGACTGCTGCTCAAGGTGCTCTCATTGCTTCAGGACGGAGACCCGCCGCTTGCGGCCGCCATCGCATCCTCGCGAGAAGCAATTTGGGGCATTCTCGCGGACCCTGAAAAATTTGCAAAGATGGACACTTAGGGAGAGAACATGGCACAGCGAATTTTCACCCTTACATTGGCCGCCGTTTTGTTGATGGGGGCACGCCTGGTTGCGGCGGATGACTCGCTCGGCAAGGATCTCAAGGCGACGATCGCCCTGCAGGGCATGCCCTGC
>DATLVV010000030.1:0-2802 GCA_035577165.1 Steroidobacteraceae bacterium
CCTTCCGGTACCTGCAGCCCGCCGACTACAAGCGCATCGCCGCCGCTCTCAAGACGCGGCGCTCCGAGCGCGAGCGCTATATGGAAGAGCTGCAGACGCTGCTGCAGAGCGAATTGCGCCGCGCCGGGGTCGAGGCAACCATCGAAGGGCGGCCGAAGCACATTTACAGCATCTGGCGCAAGATGCAGGCCAAGCATCTGGCCTTCGAGCAACTCATGGATGTGCGCGCGGCGCGCGTGCTCGTCAATACCGTTGCCGAATGCTATGCAGCGCTCGGCGTGGTGCACTCCCTGTGGCAGTTCATTGCCGGAGAGTTCGACGACTACATTGCAACTCCCAAGGACAATCTGTACCGCTCCATACACACCGCGGTGATCGGCCCGGGGGCGCAGGCGGTGGAAATCCAGATCCGCACGCACGAAATGCACGCCAATTCCGAACGCGGCGTGGCGGCGCACTGGCGCTACAAGGAGGGAGGCCGCGTCGATCAAGCCTACGAGCGCAAGATCAACCAGCTGCGCTCCCTCTTGTCGCCGGCCGAGGGCGGCGATGCGCCGCGGGATTTTCTCGATCGCATGCGCGTCGATTTATTTCAGGACCGTATTTACGTGCTGTCGCCCAAGGGCGAAATCGTCGATGTTCCGGTGGGCGGCACCCCGTTGGATTTTGCCTATCAGGTGCACACCGACTTAGGTCATCGCACCCGCGGCGCCAAGGTCAATGGCCGCATGGTGGCGCTCGACTACCAACTCAAGAACAGCGAGACGGTGGAGATCATCACCGCCAAGGCGCCGCACCCGTCGCGCGACTGGCTGTCGCCTCAGTCGGGCTTCCTCGCGAGCCCACGGCATCGCAACAAGGTCCGCGCCTGGTTCCGCAAGCAAAATGAAACCCAAAACAAAGCCGAAGGACGTGCCCTGTTCGATCGGGAAATTCAGCGTCTCGGGGTGGGCAGCCCGCCCATCCCCGAACTGTTGAGCGAACTGAAGCTGCCGAGCACGGAAACCCTGCACGAGGCCTTGGGATTGGGCGAAGTAAGCCCGGCACAACTGGCGGGAGCCATCCAGCGAATTCTGCATGCGCGCGACGGCCGGCCCGACCATCCCATCCGTCCGCGGACCTCGCCGGCCGTGCGCGAGCCGGACATCGAGGTTCAAGGCATCGGCGACCTGCTGTCGAGCATTGCGCGCTGTTGCCAGCCCGTGCCCCCCGAGCCGATCGTCGGCTATATCACGGTGGGCAGAGGCGTCAGCATTCATGCGCAGTCGTGCGCCAATCTCAACCGCCTCAGCCACAAGTCCCCCGCTCGCGTCCTGGCCGTCGCCTGGGGCAAATTGGCGTCGCAGGAATTCCCGGTGGAAATCGAAGTTGAGGCGTTCGATCGCCGCGGGCTGGTGCGCGACGTCAGCGCCGCGCTGGCGGACGACAAGATCAGCATCCTCGGCATGAATACGGTCACCGACAAACGCGACAATGTCGCGCACATGCAGATCAAGTTCTCGATCACCGGATTGGCGCAGCTATCGCAGGTGCTGGGACGCATCGCGCAATTGGCCAATGTCATCAGCGCCCGGCGGAAGAAGTAGGTTCGTATTCCAGGATCTCGCCGTTGGCGAGCGATACTCCGGTGAGCGCCAGGATGAATGCCCAATGGCTGACCAACAGGGTCCTGGTGCTGTCGCCGCGATCCGCCATGAGCGTGCGGAACGCGTCCGCGCGGGCGGCCGTCTGTTCGGCGGTTTCGGCGCCCTCGTGCCACCATCGAGGCGGCAGATGGCTGAAATCGTGATGCGGAAAACGGGCCGCAAGCACATGCGGCGGACTGCCCACATCGCAGGCGTAGGCGGCCTGTTCGCGCACCTCCTGCATGATGACCACCGGGGCCCGATGCGTCGCTAGAATCGGCTGCGCGGTTTGCAAAGCGCGCGTATAGGGCGAAATGATGATGTGGCTCAACGCCCGCGCCGACAGCTGCGCAGCGGCGGCCGCCGCCTGCTCGAATCCCAGCGGCGTCAATTCCGGGTCTTCGATCCCCGGATCCACCCGGGTCGCGTTGAAATGCAGGTTGAAATAACTCTGCCCATGGCGCAGCAACAACACGGCTAACGGTTGATGCCGTCGATGGCCTTCTTGTCCACCGCCAAGGCGGCCTCGTGGATTGCTTCCGACAGGGTTGGGTGCGCGTGAATGGTGCGCTGGATGTCTTCGGTGCTCGCCGAATATTCCATCGCGAGCACCGCCTCGCTGATCAGCTCGCCCGCCATCGGCCCGATCACGTGAATGCCGAGAACCTCATCATCATCCTTGGCGGACACGATCTTCGCCAGCCCCTGCGCGGCTTCCATGGCCCGTGCACGCCCGCTGGCCGAAAATGGAAAGGTGCCCACCTTGTAGGGCCGGCCGCTCGCCTTGACCTGTTCCTCGGTTTGCCCCACCCAGGCGATTTCCGGGGCCGTGTAGATCACCGAGGGAATGACCTTGTAGTTGACCTCGGCGAAATGGCCGGCAATCAAATCGGCGACCATGACGCCCTCTTCCTTGCCCTTGTGCGCAAGCATCGGTCCGCGCACCGCGTCGCCGACCGCCCAGACATTGGGCACACCGGTGCGGCAATGATCGTCGACTTGAATGAAGCCGCGCTCATCAAGCCGCACGCCGGTGCCCTCCGCGAGCAAACCCTCGGTGAACGGCTTGCGTCCCACGGCGACCACCAGCTTGTCGACCTGCAACGTGTGCTCGCCCTGGGCGTCGGTGTAGACCACGTTGACCGCACCGCCGGCCAGGGTCGCGGCGGACACTTTC
>DATLVV010000031.1:0-7241 GCA_035577165.1 Steroidobacteraceae bacterium
TGCCGCATGGAATCCGGCGCCGGACTCAATCCGATTGAATGTCCGCCCTCCTTGAAAGTCAGCAGATATCGATGCGCGCCGCTCGCCATGCCAAAGATCGCGCGCGCACCCGTGCCATAGTCCACGGTCTTATCCTGATCGCCGGCGATGAGCAGCAAAGGCGAGGTGATCGCGCGCAGTCCGTCGGCGCCCCAGGATGCCAGGTTACCGTTGCCGGCCGGCGAAATTGCCACCACTGCGCGCAGTCCCTTGATGGTGAGGCTCTGTTGCAGTTCTCCGCCCCGCGCGAACGGCAGCATCAGGCCCCCGGGCACCAATTTGACCGCACCGCCCTGCGGATCGAGAATTGCGCCCGCTGCGCTCAACACGCCGTAGCCGCCCATCGAATACCCGATCATCGCCGTGCGCGACGGATCCACCCAGTGATCCGCCGCGAATTGGCGTTGCAGGGTCTGCGCCACGAAGGCAATGTCCAGGGGCCGGCGCATCAAGGGCTCAGCAAACCGGGTGCGATCGGTAATCGGCGGATCATCATGGTGAATGGCTGCCACAATATAGCCTTTTGATGCCAGATTCTCGGTCAGCCACGTCATGGCCGCCGGATCGTTGCTGTAGCCATGCGATACGATCACCAGCGGCAGATTCGTTCCCGAGGGGCGCGCGTCGCGTACGGCAATACCCGGAACGGAAAAACTCTTCGGCGCCGCCGGCGGCTCCGCAGGCAATTGCGCCGTATAGATCACGCGCGGGGCATTCGCGGCAGGATGCGCGGGGTACCAGAGGTCCACGGTCAAGGATCGATCCACCGACGGCGCCGACCCCTTGGCCGCATCGAAGGCCAGCACATCGGCTTGTCCGTGCTGCAAAAGGTGCACGGTCCTGACTCCCACCTCATCGTTGCCAAGATGCGCGAGTTCCGGCGCGTCGACCCCATAGCGGCTCGGCGGGCCGCCGGCGAGAACCGGCGCCACGCTGCATACGGCCACCACCAGCAAAAACATTCTTCGCATGCAATCCCCTTTGACTCTGGAATCTGATGCTCAGGCGAGCGTGATGCTGACCGGGCAATGGTCGCTGCCCATGACCGTGGGATGAATCTCGGCGCTCTTCACCGCGCCGCGCAGCTGTCCGGAGACGAGCACGTAGTCGATTCTCCATCCAATGTTGCGCGCCCTGGAGTTGGCGAAGTGACTCCACCATGAGTAGTGCCCATTACCCTGGGTGAACAGGCGAAAGGTGTCCAGGAAGCCCGCGTCGAGGAGGTTCTGAAAGCCCGCACGCTCTTCGTCGGTGAACCCCTTCTTGCCGCGGTTCGGTTTGGGGTTGGCCAGGTCGAGTTCGGTATGCGCTACATTGAGGTCGCCGCAGAAAATTACCGGCTTGCTCTTTTCCAACTGTTTGCAGTAGGCCAGAAATGCCGGGTCCCAATGTTTGAAGCGCAGTGCCAGGCGGCTGAGGTCGTCCTTGGCATTCGGCGTATAGACGGTCACGACGTGGAATTTCTTGAATTCGGCGGTCATCACCCGGCCTTCTTCGGCGCTGTCGCGCTGCAATTCATCGGCGAACGAGAAGCGTTTGGCGAACTCTTGAGGGTACCCGTTGATGACCGACAGCGGCTCCTCCTTCGAAAAGATGGCGGTGCCGGAATAACCCTTTTTTACCGCCGAATTCCAGTATTCGCGATACTCGGGCAGGTCGATCTCGAATTGTCCGCGCTCCGCCTTGGTCTCTTGCAGGCAGACGATATCGGGGCGATGAGCGTCGAGAAATGGTTGAAAAAGGCCCTTCTTGAGCACGGCGCGGATGCCGTTGACGTTCCAGGAAAAAATCTTCATGACAAATCGTGCGATCCTGATCTTGGTCGAGGACGGCATTATGCATGTCGGCGGCGGCCTGCACCCTCCCCGGGCTGCGATCTAACCCAGCCGGGGCCCTTCTGGGCGGATTCCGATTAAGTTAATCAAACGTTATTGACAATCATTCGCATTCGCGTTGACAATACGGATCATGATTATCTGTGTGTGCAAAGCGGTTTCCGAGCGGCATATCCGGTCTGCGGTGAAGAACGGCGCCAAGAATTTGCGCGATCTGACCCGTGAGCTCGGCGTTGGCACCTGTTGCGGCAAATGCGTTCCCGAGGCCCGGGCGGCTTTGTCCGAGGCGCGGGATGGCGGCGAGAGTGCCGTGCTCGGATTCTTCCCCCGGCCGAGCACCGAGTTCGCCGCCTGACGCTGAATTGATGCCCGGACGCGGGCGGGGGGCTACAATCGGAGCCCGAGTCCGCGCGCTCATCGAGCGCAGTCATAAGGGGCCACCGTGCAAGGCGATGCGAAAGTCCTGGAATTCCTCAACCTCGCGCTGAAGAACGAACTCACCTCGATCAATCAGTATTTTCTGCACGCTCGCATGCTCGATAACTGGGGCATGAAACGTCTCGGCAAGATCGAGTACGAAGAATCAATCGACGAGATGAAACATGCGGACCGGTTGGTCAAACGCATACTGTTCCTCGAAGGACTGCCGAATCTGCAGGACCTCGGCAAACTGTTCATCGGCGAGGACGTCAAGGAAATACTGCTGTGCGATCTGAAGCGTGAAATGGCTGCGCACCCACTATACGACTCCGCCATCGCATACTGCGAATCGGTCAAGGACTACGTGACCCGCGAACTTCTGGTGCACATCCAGAAGAGCGAGGAAGAGCATATCGATTTCATCGAAGAGCAACTCGGGCTCATCGACAAGATGGGCCTGCAAAATTACGTTCAGACGGCCGCCGGTGAGGCGGTTGAGAACGACGGCTCCTAGCCCACGGCGGCGCGCGGCTCCTCGAGGGACTCGGGCTTCAGCCACTTGGCAAGCGTGGCGGCGAGCACCGACCGATCCACCGGTTTGGCCAGGAAATCATTCATGCCGCTCGCGAGTGCGCGGGCGCGGTCTTCGGGAAACGCATTGGCAGTCATCGCGATCACCGGAACATCATGATCGAGCACCGTTGAACTGCGGTCGCGGATGGTTCGGGCCGCCTCAAAGCCGTCCATTTCGGGCATTTGACAATCCATGAGGACCAGGTCGTAGGCAAATTTGCCGAGCATGTCGATCGCCTCGCGCCCGTGCAGGGCCACATCGACCCGATAGCCGAGCTTGGTCAACATGTAGACAGCCACCCGTTGATTCACGAAATTGTCCTCGACCAGCAGCAAGCGGTCGCCGCCCTGCCGGGCGGCGCCAAGTGCAACGGACGATTGGGCGGGCGGCGGCGACAGTTCCGCCGGCCCTGAGGGCTCTGGGGCGTGCAGGGCTGCGACCAACGGCAGCGTGAACCAGAACGTCGAGCCGACGCCGGGTTGGCTGGTTACACCGATCGTACCGCCCATCAATTCCACCAATGTCTTGCTGATGGCGAGGCCAAGTCCCGTGCCGCCATAGCGGCGCGTGGTGGAGGAATCGGCTTGCGTGAAGCGCATGAACATGCGGTTCAATTGTTCCTCATTGATGCCGATCCCGCTGTCGGTCACGCTGACCTTGAGTTGCGTCTCTCCCAGCCGTGAAACCTCGATCCGCACCGTGCCCTGCTCGGTGAATTTGACGGCGTTGCTGGTGAGATTGAGCAGAATCTGACGGATGCGCAGCGGGTCTCCTTGAACGCAAGGCGGCAGGCTTGCATCGTAGTCGAAGCTCATCTCCAGGCCCCGCTTCGCGGCCGCCGCGCGCAGAATGGTGCGCACCTCGTCGCATAGCGACCGTAGGTCGAAATCGATGCACTCGACCGTCATGCGGCCTGCTTCGATCTTCGAGTAGTCGAGCACGTCGTTGATGATGGTGAGCAGCAGATCGCCGGAACTTTGCACCGACTGGACGAAGTCGCGCTGCTCGGCGTTGAGGGGCGTTTCGAGCAGCAGATTGGCGAATCCCAGGACGCCGTTCATGGGCGTGCGAATCTCGTGACTCATCATGGCGAGGAAGTCGCTCTTGGCTCTCGACGCCGCTTCGGCGCGTTGCGCGTGCATCTCCGCCTGTTGCTTCGCATCGGCGAGCCGCGCCTGAATCACCCGATCGCGCAGGCGCGCCCGCAGCGCGGTGCGGCTCAGGCGAAACACCACAAAGCCGGTGAGCACCGACAATAGGCTGACCGCGGCGAAGGCGCCGATGCCGGCATGGCGGATTGCAGCGACGCGTGCGTCGAAATCGCGCACCCACATGTCGACCCCGATCACGCCGACGAAATGGCCTTGCGCATCGTAAAACGGCGCGTACGCACTCATGTAGCTGCGCTTCGTCTCCTTCACCGGCTCATCGTTGACGGCGGGTTGATGCTGTTCGAGGGCGCGGCGCAGAGTCGGATCCAGAGTGTCATGCGGCGTCATGATCGGGTCGGGTTTCTCGGCGTCGCCGTCGATGTGGTACAGATAATCCGTACCCAGGACGTAGTAGATCCGCTGCTTGTCGAGGATGGCGGTGTAGACGTAGATGATGTCAGAGGTGGCTTTGTGGAATTTGACCAGCGGAGCCAACAGCGCAAGGTGATCGGCGCCGCCCGCCTGCGCCTGCGACTTCAACAGCTTGTGACGCTCGCCATCCACCAAGGTTGCCGACACCTTGGCCAATTGCAGAAGTTCGGTGCGCACTGCGTCCAATTGGGCGTCGCGCGCCGAATGCCAAAAATAGAACAGGCCGAGCGAGGAAATCACCAAGATGACGCTTCCCGCGAGCATCCCGTGCAGCAGCGGACCGTCGACGCGTCCAAAAAGGCGTTTCAAGGTGAACATGGTCCACAACCAATATCGGCCTGATTGGCTGAAGCTGTAGGGACCCTGCATGATGCTGCTGCTCCGCAACATCCACACGGCGCTGCGATCACGTCGCCCGGCTGCCGTTAGCTCCCACAGCTCTGGGGTTGCCGGGGACAGGCGCCGCTGCGCGGGCATATGACGCTCGCGGGTGAGTCGAGCGCTTCTGCTATCCAGGCGATGTTGAGCACTTGCGAAGCGGCACGAATCGCAGCGGCCGCGGCGGCCGGAATTGCGCCGTCGCCGCCGCCGTGCCGGCAGGATTCCGCGACCATCGCCACCATGTTTTCGCCGTCGAAGCCCTGCGCGTCGAGCGCCGGCAGCAAATCCACTCCCACGGACAGCACGTGCACTTCGTCCAACGTGTCCCGCGTCAGCAACGAATGACAGCAGTAGAGGCGCGCGCGCTTGCCGTCCTGCATCACGGAAATCTGCGACTTGGGTTTCTGCATCGGCGCGCTCGCCGGGGTTGTTTGCAGCAGGCGAAAGACCGCCCATCGCGGACAGGGGTCGGACACCAGGCTCATGTTGCCCCAGGGCAGGGGGATGCCGTTGCCGCGATACACCGCGCGCAGGTACCCCGGCGGGTAGGCGTCGAAGAAATGCCAATGACGATAGGGCGACACGGCGGTCATGCGGCGCATGACCAGCGCCGGGGTGACCCCCAGCTTGCGGCAGCCGGCGACACTGTGCGCCTCGCGAATCAGGAAACGGCGAAATGGAACGCGCGGGCAAAGCAGCGCTCCGGCAAAAAAACTGCATTCGAAATCGCGCCACGCATGCAGCACGTCTTGCGCACCCATGCCGGCGGCGCAACCTGCGGATTCACCGTCGCCCGAGTGAATTGCGCTGTGCGGCGAGATGGCGCCGTCGCCGTTATGCAGGATTTTGTGGCCGATGATGAACGCCAGCTCGTACTTCAGCCGTTCCTCCTGATTGCGCAACCGCTTGTTGATCAGCACGGTGCCGGGTGCCTCGAATTGCGAGCGCACCAAAGCCCCGCTCGGATTGCGGCCATCGCCGTCGAACCAGCGCACGTCGAGCGCATGCTGCTTGCAAATGGCCATCACCGCATCCAGGGTCAGCGGCATCTCGCGTTTGCCGCATTCTTCCGCCGCGCGTTCGATGTCGGGGAAATTGTTGTGGCGCGTTTCCTGCCAGACCCGGATCAGCAGTTGCGCAAATTGCCGCCCCGTAGTGCCGGTTTGAGAGAGCAGCTCGGGCAAGGCGTTCTGCAGCAGTTCGTGCGTGAACAGGAACGCCGGCTCCAAGGGCATGGCTTCCAAGCCTCCCCGCTCGCGCTGTGCCGGTGCGGCTTCGATCTCGGTGTTCTCATCGAGAAACCAGCGCACGTCCTTGCTGAATATGCCGGCCAGCATCTCCAGCATATCGGCCGAGGGCATGCGCTTACCGGTCTCCACCATGCTCAAATAGGACACCGAGGGAGCCGCTGCCGCATCGATTTGCACGCACCGCGCCGACAGTTCGTCCAGCGTGAGTCCATTGCGCTTGCGCAGCGACCGCAGCTTGGTCCCGAGAAAATGTCCTTGCCGGATCAATCCTGCCATGGCGCCCCGATGTGAAATTCACACTGTGAAATTTCTAATGTGTAAATCCGCGCGTTTCATACTTTAAGCTGCCTTGATCCCAGGACGCAAGGTCCTATTTTTGGCTTCAGGAGAACCGATTTGAGCGACCCAATGACTGATCGTTGGCAGGGCATCCAGCGCCCCTATAGCCCGGCCGATGTGGCACGGCTGCGCGGCTCTGTGCGCATCGAGCATTCCCTGGCAAGGATGGGGGCGGAGAAGTTCTGGCGCCAATTGCACAGTGAACCCGTGATCGCCGGCTTGGGCTGCATGAGCGGAAACCAGGCCATTCAGACCGTTCAAGCCGGCCTGAAGGCGATTTATTGCTCGGGTTGGCAGGTGGCGGGAGACGCCAATACCGCCGGCGATGTGTATCCGGATCAGAGCCTGTATCCCGTCGACTCGGTGCCGAAAATGGTCGAGCGCATCAACAATGCGCTGTTGCGCACCGATCAAATTCATCACATGGACGGCAAGTCCGACATCGACTGGCTGGTTCCCATCATCGCCGATGCAGAGGCCGGCTTCGGCGGCAATCTCAATGCATTCGAACTGACCAAGGCCTTGATCCGCGCCGGCGCGGCGGCCGTTCACTTCGAGGATCAATTGTCGTCCGCCAAGAAGTGCGGACATCTCGGCGGCAAGGTGCTGGTGTCGACCGGCGAGGCGATCAACAAACTGGTGGCGGCGCGCCTGGCGGCCGATGTGCTCGACGTGCCCACCGTGGTCATCGCACGCACCGACGCGGATGCAGCGGACTTGCTGCTCTCCGACCACGATCCGCGCGACGCGCGCTTCCTCACCGGGCAACGATCCAGCGAGGGATTCTTCTACGTCAAGGCCGGTATCGAACAAGCCATCG
>DATLVV010000032.1:0-9155 GCA_035577165.1 Steroidobacteraceae bacterium
ATCCAGATAGGCGCCGGAGATGGCATCCCGGTCCCATGACATGATGGGATCCGCCAACCGGTCGCGCTCATAGGGCTTGACCCAGGGCTGAATGCTGCAGGCGCCGAGCAGGAGCCCGGCGCCGATCACGGCACACTTCAATGAGGCACGCATGGTCACTCGCGGATCAATTGGCGGATCCGGTCCTGGTATTCGTTCTCGTCGCCGGGCCGGTAGCCGCGGTGGATGTAGCGAATTTCACCCTTGCGGTCGATGATCACGGAGCTCGGCATTTCATCGACGTGATAGGCCTTGCTCACTTGATTGGCCGGATCGAGCAGCACCGGAAAACTGACCGGCTTGCGCGTGAGCAGTTCCTTGACCGCGGGCGCTTCCTTGTCGACGTTGACGCCGATCAGGGTAAAGCCGGCCGGCTTGTACTTCTTGTACATCTGATCCAACAAGGGCATCTCCTGCTGGCAGGGCCCGCACCAGGTCGCCCAGAAGTTCACCATGACCACCTGGCCCTTGTACTGGCTCAAGGCGGCCTGCTGCCCCGACAGCGCGTTCAGGGTAAAGGCAGGCGCAGGTCCCGACGCATCGCCGCTCGCGGCAAATGCCGTCGATGCAACCACGATCGCGGCCATCACGCTGCGCTTCAGGAATTTTGCTGTTGAGAATTGCATGATCTGTCCTCCTGATCAGTAGAAAACGGTTAGTCCAAGTGTTGCTTCAACGTTGTGGACGTTCTTGGTGCGACCGGTCAAGTCGGTCTCGAACACGTGATCTCTCACATCCAAGTGCATCGCCAGCCAATCCGTGATCAGAAGGCGCTCGCCCAAGCCAAAATTCAGTGCAAACTGATCCTTGTCGGCAAACTTCACATCGCCCATGCCGACCGTTACATACAGGGCCGAATTGAATGCACGTCCCCGCCCGAAAAAAATCTCGCCGGGGAGTACGTTGTAGCCCACGTCCAGGTCGTAGTACGTGAAGTGCCTCCCAGAGTCGCTGATAACCGTGATATCCGGAAAAACGTCCTCGAGGCTGCTCGTGCCGGCCTTGGATCTGGCCACGAAACCTTCCAGGAAAATGCCCTCGGATACGTGGTAAGCCGCGCGCACGCCGTAGATGGGGTTGGTGCCGAAGTCTTGTATGCTCAGAGCGCCGAAGTAGCCGCCCAGTTCGAAGTCCTTGGCCTTGATCTTCGGGGTCTTCACCACCCTGCGGTTGACCTGCGGTTCGATGATGCTCGGCTCCGCCTGCGGCTCATCGACAACGACCATAGCCGGGGCCTTTTCGCCGCGATGGAACCAACCGCAGCCGGACAGCAGCGCCGACGCTAGAAGAACACTGCTAAGCCGAATTTCCATTCTTCCGGTTCCTCATTCTGATTTTGATTGGTGAACACGACGTACTTACGCCAGTCCGCGCGCCACATGAATCGCCTGGTAATGAAGCCGCGCGCACCCAAGGAGACATAGGCCACCTGGTTGCTGGTCTGCAGCGGCTTTGGCGGCACTTTGTCGTCGATGTATTGGTAGCCGGTGCCGATGCCCGCGGTCGGTGAGAACCACCGCCATTCGGGTATGAAGGTGTGGCGCATCCCAATGCTCGCAATATAACGGTTGTCGATGGTCCCCAAGGCCTGCTGCAGGACGAATTCGACGTCAAGACTGTCGGTGAGGCTGAAATCGCCCCAGGTCGTGACCAGATTCTGATGGTTGAACACGCCGTACCCCGCTCCGATCTCCCAACGGTGGGTCGCGAATTCCGGATAGGGAGGGATGGGCGCGGGCTCCCCGGTGGTGAGAGTGGTGAGCGCCAGTTCCGAGCGTCGCGCCCAGCCTTCCTGGCCGTGCGGCGCGCGCACCTTGAACCAATCGGTGCGGCTATAGAGCACGGTAACGATTTCGTCGCGCCCCACCACGTAGACGACAGGGTAGCCGCGCCCCGGGCCGCTGTGCATTTCCAGGTAGGGCGCGGCAACGACGACTTCAAGCAGTTGTTCCTTCGCGTGGACCAGACCGACATTGAACGCCTGCAGCGACAGCAGTAGCGCGAGCAGGCGTCGCATCAGCTCAATTCGCAACCGGCGCGACGAATGGATCGTTGTAGTACTGCGCGCCAATGTCCAGCCATTCTGCGATCAAACGCAACTCCGCTGCCGTTAAGTATCCCGTGTGGTCCATAACAGGGTCATGAAAAGTGCCGTCAAACATCCTCAAGAATTTCACCACTGAGCCGTTGGCGTTGCCGGCCGCCATCGGCGGCGCCAGCGACACCGGCACCATGATGGTCGTCGGCAATCCAGTCACCGGATCCGGCGGTCCGGGCGCCGGCACCAACAGATCCTGCAACACCCCCATATTAAGCGTCTGCTCGTTATGTGCAAACAGCAGTTCCTCATAGGAGGTGGTCACAGTGGTGTCGACGTTGGAGGTACTGTCGGTCAGATCCAACTGGCCGGCGGGCACCTGCACCGCATTCGCATTGGCGACGTTCACCGGATTGTGACACAGCACGCAGGTGTGATCGGTCAGCACGGTCACTCCATCGGCGGCGAAAGTCTGCCGCGGGAAATTCCAAAGCGGCTGAATGTTGTAATCGGTCGTGCCGCCGGCGGCCGTGGCATCGGGATAGTGAATGGTGCTGCGGCACAGGGGATCCCAGGTCGTGCAATGGGAATTGCTCGGCTTGGGCGTCGACAGATCCGCGTACAGATAGGCGAAGCCGGCATCCGCGGCACGACCGGCGGCGACCGGATCGGTCCACACATCCGCGTAGATCACATCGGCGCTCGGTATTTGCGAACAAACGATGGTTGCGGGAAGTCCGGTCTGGCACGTGTTCCACGCCCGGGTCTCAGCCATGGTGTCGCCGGCATTGGCGGCCGAAAGACTGGCGAGGGTATTCGGGAACGGCGCACCCGCGGCCGGCGCGCCGGCGTTTACCGAGGCGGTCAGGCCCGAACGGCCATGCGACGGAGTGGTCTTGCTGCCGGCGGTGTGGCAGCCGTTGCAGGTCTTGGTCTCGCCGGGGATCAACTGCATCCAGCTGCTATGACGCGGACCGATTCGCCGCGCGTTCTTGTCGACGATGTCGATGGTGAACGGCACGTTGGCCGGCACTTCGATTTTCACCGAACCGTCCGGTTCCACCGGCGCGTAGGCAAGAATCTCGCGCATACCCAGGCCCGCAGGACCAAACGCCGAGTTGTTGATCTTGCGGACCTTCTTGTCGGGGATTTCAACCGCTTTTTCAATTCTCACGAAGCGCGCCGGCCGCTGATTGGCCGTGGCCTGTTTGGGATCGGCCAAGGCCGCGATATTTGCCACCGCCCCGTTGGTTTCGGCGGCAACCTTGTCGACGCCGTCGAAATCGTACACGCTGCGGATCACGAGCAGGCCCAGGCCGCCGTTGGTATTGTTGGCCAATGCGGCGGCGGCGCCGGTGGGCACCATATCCGGAATAAAGGTGGGGACGGGAGTGCGCGCCTGCATGATGACCGGTTCGACGATCACGGTGCTCGACTCGGCGCCGAGAATGGGGCTCAGCGTTCCGTGCGACACGTCATAGATCCAGATCGTGTACTGCGGCGAGGCCAGTTGCACATTGGGGCCGGTGGTATTGCTGGCGCTGCACACGCTGGTGGTGTTCGGCGTCACGGTGGTATCCAGCACCAGGCACGGCGCCCAGCTGACCAGCATACGATTGGTGCCGTCATACAAGGGGTAGGCGGAGGCAAACCGGCCGCCCATGGAGGGCATGTCGGCATCGGTGGTGACGCCAAGCGTGGTCGCGCTCGCCTGCGCAGTTCCCGGCGCACCGGTGGGAGTCGACGGCTGATTGATTTCAACGAATCCCGCAGCGTCGATCTGCACGATGTCGCCGCCGAATTGGGTGCCCATGAACGGCCGCACGATGGCGATGAGTTTGCCGTCGGCTCTTTCCCGGGCATTCAAGAATTGGATCACATTGGTGTTCGTGCCCGCGATATCGGCGCCGGTGGCATGACTGTTCTCGCCATAGAAGAGTTCCAGGCCCGTGCCGTCGGGATTGGCGCGGTACAGGCTGATCTGGTCGCCGTTGATGGACTCATATCGGGAGAACACGATCTGGCCATTGGCCAATACCGAGGGCGCAAAATCGTGATTGGTGTTGAAGCTGATCTGATGGATCCCGGTGCCGTCCGCGTTCATCACGTGCAGCAGGAAGATCGGCTGCTTGCGGTCATCGGTCTGGGCGGGGTACTGCGGACGGCCCTCGTCGATCAGAATGGCCTGGGTCGCCGACTGGCGGGTCGAGGCGAACACGATGCGCCCGTCGGGTAGGTAGTGCGCACCGACGTCGTGCCCCGCCGTGGTGTTGTCGTTGGTGAGCTGGGTGACCGTCTTGGCCACCGCGTCGTACTCATAGATCTTCCAGGTAGGCTGGGAGGGATCGGTATTGGGCTTGTTCGGATTCAGCGGCAGGCGCAATGAGAACACCAGCTTCTTGCCGTCGGGCGACACATCGAGATCGCGCACGTCGCCCTGGCCCATGGTGATCGAGGCGGTGATGTTGGTCTCGACAGAGCCGGGGCTGGCCTGCTGGCGCAGATAGAGATCGCCGCCGGTGGTGGAGGTAATCAAGTCGCGCACGTCGACGTCCGCCTTGGTGTTCATGGCGGTGGGCGGCGGCGGCGCGGGACGTTTCACATAAGCCAGGGGAAAGTTCAGCGTGCCGGGATCCTCAGTCTGGACGCCCGCGACGCCGGGCGCATGTCCGCTTACTCCGCTGGAGCAGCCGATCACGAACACGGTGGGCAGCAGCAGTGCCGCCAGTTTCAGGTAACCGTGACGAAGTTCACGCGTGAGCAATGTGTTCATGATTTCGGATACCTATGTTCAATCATCCGTTCAGTGACCAGTGTGCCTGTTCGCGGGCCGCCATTGAACTTAATTGCTCCAAGAACCGGATCTTCGTTCGATGCGCGTACGCAATCTGTTAACGCACTCACAGAAGAACTTGGCTACATCCGTTTTCCTGTGCAACTACGGGCGGATTTTCGCAAATTGAGCGGAAGGATATAGGCGGACAGTACTCAGTCGACATGTCGCGAAACACCGACGTCGTTCGGATGAGACATTCCTTGAGCCTATTTCTACTCGCTATATTTGCGCCACATCGAAATCACAACTCACGCGAGTGGATGCGCACATGGAGAATGGGATGGCAAAGCCAGAGATGAACGGGACGCAGCCGGCGCCGCGCGCGAAATCACATCTGTTGCGCGCAATCGTCTGCGCAAGCGCACTCACGTTGCTCAGCGCAAGCGCTGTCGGCCAGATCAGCAAGGACCGCGCGAAGCGCATTTACGATCGCATCGCGGGCGTGCCTGCGACCGATGCGCAACTCACTTCGATGGCGACAGGAAGTGCGAGCGCCGCGGCCATCCTCGCCACCCACGATCCGGCGTTCTACAACAACACCATCCGCAACCTGGCGACGCCCTGGACCAACCGCACCCAGACGGTGTTCGCGCCGCTCAACGACTACACTGCCACTGTGATCGGCATGGTCCGCGACGACGTGCCGTTCAACACCCTGCTCAGCGCGGACATTCTTTATATAGCGGACGGCGCCGCCAACGTCCCGGCCTATTCGACCTCGAACAACGATCTGTATGAGGCGCTGGACAGCGACGGTGCGGACCTGTCGGTGCATCTGGTGAAGACCACGCAGTCGGCGGTCACCGGATTGCCGGCCGCCGCCACCGCCGGCGTCATGACCACCCGTGCCGCCGCCAATGCGTTCTTCATGGACGGCACGAACCGCAGAATGTACCGGTTTACGATGATGAATCATCTGTGCGCCGACCTGCAGACCATTCCGGACACCACCCGCCCGCCGGATCGCATCCGGCAGGACGTGACCCGCAGCCCCGGCGGCGACAGCAGCTTGTTCTTGAACAACTGCATCGAATGCCACAGCGGCATGGATCCGATGGCGCAGGCTTTCGCGTACTACAACTACAGCTACGACGTCACCACCGACCCGAACGGCGACGCCGGCAAGATCGTCTACACCGCCGGCCAGGTGCAGCCGAAATACTTCATCAATAACAACAACTTTCCACAGGGTTTCGTGACGCCCGATGACAGCTGGGCGAACCGCATGCGCGGCGGCGTCAATTCGTTGCTGGGCTGGGACTCGAAACAGTCCGGCAGCGGCAACGGCGCCAAAAGCTTAGGGATGGAGCTCGAAGGCAGCGACGCCTACGCCAACTGCCAGGTCGCGCGGGTGTTCAAATATGTGTGTTTCCGAGCGCCGACCAATGCGGGTGATCGTAGCCAGGTCGCCACGATGATCAGCACCTTCAAGTCCGGCTACTCGCTGCGGCAAGTCTTTGCTGATGCGGCTGTCTACTGCACGAATGGGATGTAATCATGAACTTCACACGCATGACCAGATTGCGCATTGCCGGCCTGCTCCTCGTCGCGGCCAGTGCGGCCCTGACCGCCTGCAGCGGCGGCGCACCGACCACGGCGACGGCCGCGACTGCTCCCACGAGCAGCGCCAACGCCTACACCGGACCCGCGCCGGCGACGGCCGACGTTCAGGCGTTCGCGGTCAACTTCTGGGCCAATGTGCGCGTCCAGAATCGCTGCGGACAGTGCCATAACGCCACCTCCCCGGCGCAAATGCCGAATTTCGCGCGCAGCGACGACGTGAACCTCGCCTACGCGCAGGCCAATACGGTGGTCAATCTGCAGCAGCCGTCGACGTCGCGCATCGTCACCAAGGTGAGCGGCGGACACAATTGTTGGCTGGCCGATCCCAACGCCTGCGGCGAGATCCTGACGACCTGGATCAGCAACTGGGCCGGCGCCTCCGGGGGCGGCACGGGCACCCAGGTGCAATTGGTCGCACCGCCTCCGCAAAACGTCGGATCGAGCAAGAATTTCCCGGGCTCGCCGACGGATTTCCAAACGACGGTGTACCCGTTGCTCACTCAGTATTGCTCCAAGTGCCACGCGCCGGACGCGCCCACCCCGCAATCGCCGTATTTCGCGTCCTCGGACATCAACCAGGCCTATCAATACGCCATTCCGAAGATGAATTTGAACTCGCCGATGAGTTCGCGCTTCGTCAGCCGGCTGGCGGCCGACATGCACAACTGCTGGGCGGTGTGCGGCACGGTCAGCGCTGACGGCAGCACCATCACGCCCGCCAATAGCAGCGCGGCGCTGATGTTGGCCGCGATCCAGGCGTTCGCCAACAAAGAGCCGTTGACCGCCGTCGATCCTTCCTTGGTGGTGAGCCAATCCCTGACCTTGTCGCAGGGCACGGTGGCCAGCGGCGCCAATCGCTACGATGCCAACGTCATCGCCAAGTACGAGTTCCAGACCGGTACCGGCCTCACTGCGTACGACACCAGCGGCGTGGATCCCTCCGCGGATCTGACCCTGTCCGGCAGCGTGACCTGGGCGGGCGGCTGGGGCATCTCCGTGGGTGCCGGCGGCAAGGCGCAGGCATCGACCTCGGCCAGCAAGAAGATTCACGATCTGATCGAAGCGACCGGCGAGTACTCCGTCGAGGCTTGGGTGGCGCCCGCGTTGGTCGCCGCCGACAAGTCCTACATGGTCAGCTATTCGGGCGGCGACACCCTGCGGAATTTCACGCTGGGCCAGACCAACCAGAATTACGACTTCATCATGCGCAGCTCCGGATCCGACCTGAACGGCATGCCGCAGTTGGCGACTCCGACCGCGGCCATGCTGCTGCAGGCCTCCTTGCAGCATGTGGTGCTCACCTACGATCCGGTGAACGGCCGCCAAATCTTCGTCAACGGCCAGAACACCGGCGTGACGGATCCGCAGAAGGGCGGCACCATCTCGAACTGGGACGACACCTTTGCCCTAGTGCTCGGCAACGAAGTATCGACCGATCGCCCATGGCAGGGGCTCATCAAGTTCGTCGCCATCCATGACCGGGCCTTGACGGCTCCGCAGGTCCTGGAGAACTTCAAGGCCGGTGTCGGGCAGCGCTTCTACCTGCTGTTCAACGTGGCCGCCCCGACGGGCGTGTCGCAGGGCTACATCATGTTGACGGCCAGCCAGTACGACAGCGCGGGCTACCTGTTCACCTCGCCGACGTTCATTTCGCTCGACCCCACGGTCAAGCCGAACGGCATCGTCGTCAAAGGCATGCGCATAGGCATCAACGGCACGATTCCCGCCGTCGGCCAGGCCTACAGCACGCTCAATACCACGGTGACGACCGCCAACTACACGGCGCAGGGACAATTGCTGTCGAGCATCGGCACGGTCATCGCCATCCAAAGCGGCCCGCTGACCGATCAGTTCTTCTTGAGCTTCGATCAGCTTGGCACGAAGACCCACTCGACCATCGAGGCGTTGCCGATCCCGATCGCGCCGGTGGATCTCGCGCCCGTGTCGGCAGTCGGCGTGCGCACCTTCGCGCAGATCAACTCGAGCCTGTCGGCGCTCACCGGCGTCCCGACCACGAACTCGGCGGTCATGCAGACCTACACGACGCTGCAGCAGCAATTGCCCTCCGATCCCACGATCGAGAGCTTCTCGTCGGCGAATCAGGTGGGAGTGGCGCAGTTGGCCATTCAATACTGCAACGTGGCGGTCAGCAGCAACCCCGCGCTGTTCGGCGTCACGCTCACGAGTTCGACCTTCGGCGCCAACGGCACAGGCGCCGGCACCAATACCGTGAGCAGCGCGCTCGCGGCCCGAGTGCTCGGCAACGGTCTCACGACTCAGCCGGCGCTGTCCTCGGTGACAACCGAACTCAATGGCATGATCGTCAAGCTCTGCACCTCGTCCCCCTGCAACTCGCTCGGGCGGGTTCAGGCGGTGGCCGCTGCGGCCTGCGCCGCGGCACTCGGCAGCGCCGACATGTTGATCAATTAAGCAGCTGAAGAATCGAAGAGGTCTATATTTATGAGTAAGAAGCCGCCCAAGGGTCTCGGTCTGCACGAACCGCTCCGTCTGCAGGATCACTCGCGACCGCGAACCCGCCGCGAATTCGTGGCTCAGGGGTTCCTGACCGGCGCAGCCGCCGTCGTGGCGCCGACCATGCTGGGAGTGCTTGGCAATCCACGCATGGCCCGGGCTGCACTCTCGCCCGACATCCAAACGGCGGTCAGTGGCTGCGGCATC
>DATLVV010000033.1:0-4261 GCA_035577165.1 Steroidobacteraceae bacterium
CCGATCGCATCAGGGAAAACCTTGAGTGGAAATGCCTCGGCCAGCTCGGTGCAGGCATCGATGTCCCGCTTGGCGACCAGCGCATCGACCATCTCCGCGGCCACGCGTTCGAATCGATCCTGAATTTTTCGCATCACCGGAAGCGACAAGGCCTTGTTCAACGCCTGGCGGGACCGCGTATGCTGCGGCGGATCCACTTCGAGCACGATGCTCGGCAGGCGCCACCGGCCGTGTTTGACGAAATCGGCCATGCCGACGCCGCGAGCCGAGGAAAATGTCTCCCAGTCGAGAAGGGCCTGGCGGACCTGCTCGTAGCGAGCCGATGCCGCGATCGCATATTTCGAGAGCCAGACGAGCGGCCCCGCCTCGCGGATAATTTCATGAGAAGGATACGGGTCGATGAAGAACTCGCGCGAAAAGGGATCCACATCCACGCAGGGCATGTCCGCGGGCGCAACGTCGTCATAGACCGCAAACGGCGAGCGGTCGTGCGTCATTGGCCCGCCGCGATGTACCGATAGCGCGCATCGCGGCCGCGGCCCTCGACGGACAGGTCCGCAAACGGATTTCGCGTCGTATCGGTGACGACTTTGTAGAGCGTATACAGCTGCGGGAGAAACACACCCCAATTGCCGATTTCCTCGGCGCAGTGCGCGGCCCACACCTTGCCGTCCTGCACCGTCTCCTTTTTCCGGGTGCCGATTGCCGAGGACTTTCCCATGACGCCGTAGTCCGTCTTCTGCCACTGATGGATGCGGTAGCCCATCGGGTCCGGTTTGACCAGACACTCCTCACCGAGGCCGAGTCCGGCGACGATCACCACATGTTCGTACACGATGTAGTCGCGAATGGGCGGAGCAACGTCCTCGAGCTTCTCGAACCTGATGTAGAGATTCTGCCGCCGGCCGTCATTCCAGGTTTGTGGGGCAATGTGGATCGAGCCGATTGGATTACCGTGCTTCGGCGGCACGGCCCATTCGAGCGCTTCGTGCTGTTCCGGATGCCAAAGGATGAATCCCTTTTCCATGTTGCTCCAAAACCAGTCGATTTCGCGGGCCATGACGCCCTCGTGCTTCCAGTCGATATGAGTGCCCATCGAATCGTGCGAAATGCTGTGTTCCATCGATTTACCTCGCTAAGCCCATGTCACCGCGTGAGCGGCGGGCGCGGAGTGTTGAATCCGCTGTAACCCTGCGCGTCGATGAGCGCCTCGAGAGTTCCCGGCGTCAGTACGGACGCTCGCGGCGTCTGGCGGCCGGGTGTGGTGTAATCGAACACCACGCGCTCGGTCGTCACCATGGAAAACGAGCCCTCACCCGTGATCTCGCGATCGCTCTTCAGGACACGATCCCAGGCCGGGTCGCGCCGCAATTGTTCGAGATCCTCGAGGCGATTGAACCAGAATTCCTCGATGCCGGCATGCTGGCCGACGCCGCCGGCTTCGAACAAGGTGCCCTTGAATACGCTCGGATCGAGCCCGAGACGCGGATTCTGCACATATTTTCGCAAAATGCCGAGTGGGCGCAGAGCCTGCAGCACCTGCCCCGCGTGCTCGTTCTGCCAGCGGCGCTCGAATTCTTCGTCCGACAGGTCCGGCCGCCTCCTCAAGAAGTGGATGAGCTTGACGCCGCCGTCGGCAAACTTCGGATCCTCGAACATGACGCGGCCGGCGGTGAGCTCGATCGCGAAGTTGCTGTCGCCGAACTTGTGCGGCTGCATGCGCTGAATGTAGTCGAGGCTGTGCACCGAGGCGACCAGATCCTCCAGACTCTTCAGCCAGTGATCGGCCATGTTGTCCCATGCCAGCGGCGAGAGTGGGTGCCAGAGCCAATCGTTCGGGATGCCGTTGATGGTGAAGTGCTGCGCGTAGCGTTGGAAGGCGCGCTGCGTCGAGGGGTTGGTGACCATCAAGGCGACGTGAATGATCCCCCACTCGTAAAAATACCGCTCCTGCGTGTCCTCGGGCTTGCGGCGCGCCGCAAGAATGAATTTCATCATCGACGGAATCCCCCAGCCCGCACGATCACCGCCCGCGGCCGCCATTGCGCTGCGAGTCTTACTACCGACCTGTGGACAGATAGTACCGCAATACGGTACTGTATCCAAGCTGATCGGCCGGCGGATTCCGGTCGTAAAATCCAGTTTACTCGGGGAGCGGCTCGGCACATGATCACCATTCGCGGCATTGCATTCGAAGAGAATCTGAAGAACAGCATGGGCCTCGAGTTCTACGACTTGAGCCACCCGTGGGGTCTCGGCCAGCCCTGTTGGCCGTACTTCGAGGACGTCAAGATCGAGCGGCTGCATTCCATGGCAAAATCGGGGGTGCTCACGCAGCGCATCACGACCGTGATGCACTCCGGAACGCACATTGACGCGCCCGGCCACGTGGTCGAGGGCACGCCGTTCATGGATGAGGTGCCGCTGCCGCACTTTTTCGGCACGGGAGTCGTCGTGTCGATTCCGAAAGAGGAGTGGGGCGTGATCACACCGGATGATCTGGAGAAGGTCACACCGAAGATTCAGCCGGGCGACATCGTCATCGTCAACACGGGTTGGCATCATTACTACGGCGACAACCAGAAGTACTACGGTTACTCGCCGGGTTTCTACAAGGAAGCGGGTGAATGGTTCGCCGCCAAGAAGGTCAAGATGATCGGCACCGATACGCAGGCGCTCGATCATCCGCTCGCGACCGCGATCGCACCGCACGGCCCGGGCTGGCCAAACGGTCTGCTGCCATTCGTGTGCCAGGATTACAAGAAACGGACCGGCCGGGATGTGCTGCAAGATTTCCCCGAATGGGAGCCCTGCCACCGCGCGATTTTGTCGGCCGGCATCTGCGGTTTCGAGAATGTCGGCGGGGAGCTCGACAAGGTCACGGGCAAGCGCGTCACGTTTGCAGGATTCCCCTGGCGCTGGACCAAGGGCGACGGCTGCATCGTGCGCCTGGTGGCGATGATCGATCCGTCGGGCAAGTATCGGATCGAAACCGGAAAGGGGTGACCCATGCTGGTCAAGAGGTTCGCGGAAGCCAAGGCTTACCAGGCGCCGAACCATTACGACATGCGTTCCTTGCGTCTGCAGGGATTCGAGCCGGGCGGTCCGACGCAATCGTGGGTCGGGCTGTCCCATTTCTTACCCGGAGGCGGCGCCGGACCCGACTCCTCGCCGCTCGAGAAGGTCTATGTCGTACTGAGCGGTGAACTCACCGTCAGGGTCGGCGATGAGTCGGTCATGCTCGGCCCCTTGGACAGTTGCTGCATTCCGGGCGGCGAGACTCGGGAAGTGAAGAATCTCGGCAACGAGGTGGCCACGATGATCGTCGTCATGCCCTACCCGAAGACCGGCTCGTGAGCGATCTTCTGCGCGAACCGTCGCGCCTCTTCGATGTTCGAGGCAAGGTGGCAGTGGTCACCGGCGCATCGGGCGCCTTTGGCGCGCTTGCCTCGCGTGTTCTGGCCGCCGCAGGGGCCCGCCTGATTCTCGCGGCCGGCAAGGCGAGCGAGCTTGACGCGACCGCGGCGCAGTGCCGGGAACTTGGTGCAGAAGTGACGACGGTCGCGCGGCGCCCGAATACCGAGGCGGACTGCGGGACCATCATGCAGGCTGCCCTCGACCGTCATGGCGGGCTCGATATTCTGGTGGTGGCCTCCGGTCTCAACGACGTCTCACCGATTGTTGACATGACCGCGGAACGATTCGAGAAGGTCATGCAGGGCAATCTCACGGGAGCGTGGCTGCTGTGCAAGGCCTTTGGCCAGCGGGTGATTCCGCAGGGGCGCGGCGGCAAGGTGGTCCTGGTGTCTTCGGCGCGCGGAAAATTGGGTCACCCGGCGGGCTACACCGCCTATTGCGCCTCGAAGGCAGCCACTGACGGCCTTACCAAGGCCTTGGGCTGCGAGTGGGGCAAGCACGGCATCACCGTCAACGCCATCGCGCCTACGGTGTTTCGCTCACCACTGACGGCCTGGATGTTCGAGGATAACGAGAAGGCGACGGCAACCCGCAATGGCATGCTCGCGCGAATCCCGCTCGGCCGGCTGGGAGAACCTGAGGATCTCGCGGGGCCGCTGCTGTTCCTTGCCTCGCGCGCCTCGGATTTTTATACAGGACACATCCTGTACGCCGACGGTGGCTACACCGCGGGCTAGCCATGACTTCGCGCAGCGTCATCGCAATCGTCGGCGGCGGACTCATGGGCCACGGCATAGCTCAGGTCTTCGCCCGCGCGGGTCACGCGGTTCGGGTCTACGATCCC
>DATLVV010000034.1:0-2040 GCA_035577165.1 Steroidobacteraceae bacterium
ACACGCGCGGATTTTTTTCCTATACCCTAATTCACCTTGGGGGTGGTAATGCCGGAACGACCGCAGTTGGCGGTTATATACCGTCCGCTGGCTGACCTCATCCCCTACGCCCGCAACGCCCGCACGCATTCGCCCGAGCAGGTGGCCCAGATCGCGGCCAGCATGGAGCAATTCGGCTGGACTAACCCGATTTTGGTCGACGAGCGCGGCGGCGTCATCGCCGGCCACGGGCGCCTACAGGCGGCGCAGGCGCTTGGGATGGGCCAAGTGCCCACCATCGCCGTGCCGGGGCTCACTGAGGCCCAACGGCGGGCGCTAGTGCTGGCCGACAACAAGCTCGCCCTGAACGCCGGCTGGGATTTCGGCCTGTTGCGCGATGAACTGGCCGAACTGGATACCGGCGAGTTCGACATGGGGGTCCTGGGTTTCTCGGGCGAGGAATTGGAACAGATCGCGACGTGGACGCCGGATGGGTCAACCTCGAGCTATGACGACGGTCGCGCTAACGCTATCCCTGCCGCCCCGACTCGCCCCGTATCTGGCGCTGGCGACGTGTGGCTGCTTGGGCGCCACCGCTTGATGTGCGCGGACTGTCGCGATCCGGCGCAGGCTGCCACCCTGTTGAGTACCCGCAGGATCAACTTGGCGTTCACGTCACCGCCTTACGCGGAACAACGCGAATACGACCGTGCCAGCGGATTCCTTCCGGTCAAACCCATCGATTATGTGGACTGGTTCGCGCCGGTCGCTGCAATCGTCGCAACTGCGCTCGAGCCTGACGGCTCATGGTTCGTCAACATCAAACCGCCCGGCGCAGGCCTCGATACCGACCTGTACGTATTCGACTTGGTGATCGCGCACGTCAGAAAATGGGGGTGGCACTTCGCCACAGAATTTTGTTGGGAGCGCAATGGCGTTCCAAAATCGGTGACGCAGCGATTCAAAAACCAGTTCGAGCCGGTCTACCAGTTCACGCGCGGGCGATGGAAAATGCGGCCTGACGCCGTACGGCACGAATCCGACAACGTGCCGCGCGCTGGCGGTAAGGGCGTTGGCGACACATCATGGGCGACAGCGCAGGGCAATGGCGGGCCCATATTTGGCGCTGCGCGTAAGCGGAAGCGTGGGACCACCGAATTGATGAGCGGCGTTCAAGGCTTGAACGCCGCTCCCGGCGAATACATCGGTCCCGGACTCGCCTATCCCGGGAACCGCCTCCCAACGTTTACCTCAAGCCACGAAGCGCTCGGCCACGCTGCTGCATTCCCTGTGGGCCTGCCGGAGTTTTTCATCAAGGCCTACACCGACGAAGGTGATGCGGTATTCGACCCATTCCTCGGAACGGGATCAACACTGATCGCGGCCGAATGTACGGAACGCGACGGCTACGGCATGGAACTGTCGCCGGCTTACGTCGACGTCTGCGTGACCCGCTGGCAGAACTTCACCGGCAAGCAGGCCACGCTCGAATCCGATGGCCGCACCTTCGCCGAGATCGCGCTCGAACGGTCGCCCGGACAAATCGCGGCCTGATGCGAGGCAGAAAGCCGAGGCCGGTGCTAACAAATGAGCCGGCGGAACTCAAGGCTCCAAGTTGGATGACGCGGCGACAGAAATTGCTCTGGCGCACGGCAGTCGACAATGCCCCAGCAGGATTGTTGTCGGAGATGGACAAGGGGCTGATGGCGAACTGGGTCATTGCCAGCGATACGCACCGCGAGGCGTGCGAGAAGGCGCAGAAGATGGGCCTCATCATCAAGTCGCCGAACAAAGGAATTCCGATGCAGAATCCCTACCTGCCGATCATCAATCGGCAGGCCGAGATCATGATGCGCGCGGCGTCGGAACTCGGCTTCTCGCCGACGAGCCGCACGCGGCTGACGCGCCTGGATGACGTCGCCGCGCCGAAGATTCTAGCCAACGAACCAATGGGAAAGAAGGAGCAGGCCGACGCCGACGCGAAAACCGCAGCCATTGGCACCGATTGGGATAGCCTGCTGCAACCGGATCTGCGCAACCTGCAATGACATGGGATATGTC
>DATLVV010000035.1:0-4558 GCA_035577165.1 Steroidobacteraceae bacterium
CGAACATGTCGACGCCGCGCCGTACCGCCTCGAGAATATCCTCCGGCCGCCCGACGCCCATCAAATAGCGCGGCTTGCCCGGCGGCATCTGCGGCAATAAGCCGTCGAGCACGCTTTCGCGCTCCCCCACGCTCTCGCCCACCGCGAGGCCGCCGACCGCGAGCCCGGCGAAGCCGATCTCCTCGAGACGGCCCAACGACTCCGAGCGCAGCTGTGGGTAGATCCCGCCTTGCACGATGCCGAACAGGGTGCCGGGCGGCGGCGTGAGGTAATACTCGTGAAACCCGCGCGCCGCCCAACGCATGGACAATTCCATGGACGCTCGGGCCTGCGCCTCGGTCGCCGGATACGGCGTGCATTCGTCGAAGCTCATGGCCACATCGGCGCCCAAGACCCGCTGGATGCGCATGGATTCCTCGGGGGACAGAAACACCGGGGCGCCGTCGACCGGCGAGCGGAAATGCGCTCCTTCTTCGGTGATCTTGCGCATTTCGGCCAAGCTCCACACTTGAAAACCGCCGGAGTCCGTGAGGATGGGACGCTGCCAATGCATGAAGCGATGCAGTCCGCCATGCGCTTCGATCACCTCGAGACCCGGCCGCAGATACAGGTGAAACGTATTGCCGAGGACGATTTCCGCGCCGATGCTCACCAGGTCCTCCGGCGTCATCGCCTTGACCGTGCCGTAAGTGCCCACCGGCATGAATGCCGGCGTCTCGACACTGCCGCGGGCGAATTCGAGCCGGCCGCGCCGTGCCGCGCCGTCTCCGGCCAGCAACTCGAAGCGCAGATTCATGGCCGCGCCAGCGCCGACTTTGACGGGATCAAGAACATCGCATCACCGTAGCTGAAAAAACGGTAGCGCGCCTGCACTGCATGGGCGTAGGCCGCAAGCAGCGTCTCGCGCCCGACGAAAGCCGAGCACAGCATCAACAAGGTCGACTCGGGCAGGTGGAAATTGGTGAGCATCGCATCCACGGCGCGAAATTGATGGCCCGGTTTGATGAAAATGCGCGTCGCTCCGCGGTAAGGCGTGAGCCGCGTCCAGCCGGCGGGAGCAGCCGCAGGACCGGCCGTCGCAGCAGCAGCCGCCGCAGTAGCGGCCGCCGTTTCCAAACTCCGCACCACCGTGGTGCCCACCGCAATCACACGCCCGCCCGCCGCGCGTGCTTCATTGAACGCAGCGCAGGTGGTCTCGGGCACTTCGAGGTATTCCTCGTGCATCGCATGAGCGTCGATGTCCTCCACCCTCACCGGCTGAAAGGTGCCGGCGCCGACGTGCAGGGTGACGAACGCATGCCGCACCTTGCGCTGCTCGAGTGCGGCGAAAATATCGGCATCGAAATGCAGTCCTGCCGTCGGGGCCGCGACGGCGCCCGGCGCCCGCGCATACACGGTCTGGTAACGCTCGCGATCGGTGCTCTGCGGGGCGCGCGCAATGTAGGGCGGCAGCGGCATTGCGCCGCGCGCCTCGAAAAACGGCAGCACGTCGCACGAGAACTGCAGGTGGAACAAATCGCTTTGCCTGCCGAGCATGCGCGCGTTTTGTCCGCCGGCCAGCCGCACCAGCGCGCCTGTCTTCAGGCCCTTGCTCGCCCGCAGATGCACCAGCGCGGTGGTCGCGGTCAGCGCGCGTTCGAGCAGAATTTCGACGCGGCCGCCGCTTTCCTTGACGCCGAAAAGGCGCGCGGCAATCACTCGCGTATCGTTGAAAATCAGCAGATCACCGGCCTTCAGCAGCGATGGAAAATCGCGAAATTGCAGGTCCTTGCGCACGCCCGCGGCAGCGTCCAGCAGCAGCATTCGGCTGGCGGAACGCGCCGTGGTGGGTTGCTGGGCGATGAGTTCCTGGGGCAGTTCGAAGTGGAAGTCAGTGCGCCGCATGTTTTAAGCATTCTACCAAGCCCGGCAATCGCATATACTGCCCGGCCTGGCATGCCCGGATGGCGGAACTGGTAGACGCGCCGGACTCAAAATCCGGTTCCCTGAAAAGAGTGTGGGTTCGATTCCCTCTCCGGGCACCAGAATTTTTTAGAGTGACACCTTTGAATTTCTGCAGCAACTGCGGCTCACCCGTTGAATTCAAGGTCCCCGCGGGAGACCACTTGCCGCGCTTCGTATGCGCGAGCTGCGGCATGGTCCACTACAAGAACCCGCTGCTGGTTCTCGGCTGCGTGCCCGAGTGGCAAGGCAAGATCTTGCTGTGCCGCCGCGCAATTGAACCGCGTCTGGGGTACTGGACGGTGCCGGCGGGCTTCATGGAGAACGGCGAGACCATGCAGGCCGCCGCGGCGCGAGAATGCTATGAAGAGGCATTGGCGAAGGTCGAAATCGGTTCGTTGCTGGCGGTGGCGAGCGTGACCGGGGCGGGCCAGGTGCACGTGATGTTTCGGGCGAAGCTGCTGCAACCCGAATTCGCGGCGGGACCCGAGAGCCTGGAGGTCGGCTTGTACGACGAGGCGGAGATCCCGTGGACACAATTGGCGTTTCCGAGCGGCGAATTCACCTTGCGCAAATACTTCGAGGATCGCAACGCCGGGCGCGAGGGTCATCATTTCGTCGAGTTGAGCCGCCGGCTGAAATCATGAGCCCGCGGCTGTGGCAGAATAGTACGCACTCAACCGATCAACACATCAACAGGTCAATAGAAGGGTAAGTCATGGCATTCGTGGTCACCGAAACCTGCATCAAATGCAAGTATATGGATTGCGTGGAGGTCTGCCCGGTCGATTGCTTCCACGAAGGCCCGAATTTCCTGGTGATCGATCCCGATGAGTGCATCGACTGCACGCTGTGCGAGCCGGAATGTCCGGTGGAGGCCATTTTCTCCGAGGAAGAAATCCCGGACGGCCAGGAGAGCTTTCTCAAGCTGAACGCGGAGCTCGCCAAGAAATGGCCGGTCATCAGCGAGAAAAAAGACGCGCCGGCCGATGCCAAGCAATGGGAAGGCGTGCCGGACAAGCTCAAGCTGCTGGAGCGTTAGCCGGCGATCAGCGTTTCGCCAGCTGCAAATCCTTGAGTTGTTGCACGAGTTCGCGCGGCGGCATGTAGCCGGCCAGGTAGTCGCCGTGCTCCGTGACGATGGCGGGCGTGCCGCGCACGCCGATGTTTTGACCCAGGGCATATTCGCGGGCGACCGGATTCGCATCGCAGGCCTTGGTCAGGTCCAACTTCGCGCCGAGTTTTGCCTGGGTGAGCGCGTCGTTGCGGTTCGCCGAGCACCAGACGGCCTCGGCTTTCTTCCAGCTCTCCGTATTGGGGCCGCTGCGCGGATAGAACATGTAGCGGACGCGGACTCCCAGGCGATTCAGCTCCGCCATGTCGCTGTGCAGCTTGCGGCAATAGGCGCAGTCGACGTCGGTGAACACGGTGACGGTGTACTGCGGATTCTTGGGCGAAAAAATCACCATCTGCGATTCGGGAACCGCGTTGATCATGGCGCTGCGCGCGTGCGTGCGCAGCGCCTCGGTGAGGTTTTCACGCGTGCCCATGTCGTAGACATTGCCGTCGATGAAGAACTTACCGTCGGCGGTCAGATAGCTGATGTCGGCGCCCTGCATGTATTCGTAGATTCCTGAAATCGGCGACGGCCTCAGGTCTTCCAATTTTGAGCCCGCCGGCAGCAGCTTCAGCAATGCCACGCGGGGATCGGCCACCGGCGCGCCCGCCGCCTGCGCGCTTGGCGCCACTTGCGCGCTCGGCGCAGCCTGCCCCTGCTCGGCCGCCGGCGCCGGCATACTCAGCCCGACGGCGCACAGGACCAAGGCGAGGGTGGGAATAATTCTCATCATGCTTGAAGCTCCAGCGAATCTGATGGTTCGACCCTGCGCCAACCGTAAGGTTCACGCAATTCTAACAGACGATCGCAGAAGATTAGCCGCGCGGATGGTGCTGCGAATGCAGCTCTTTCAGACGTTCGCGCGCGACGTGCGTGTAGATTTGAGTCGTCGACAGATCGCTGTGCCCGAGCAGCATCTGCACCACGCGCAGATCAGCGCCGTGATTCAACAAATGGGTCGCGAAGGCATGCCGCAGCGTATGCGGCGAAAGCTCCTTGTCGACACCGGCTTTCTTGGAATAGCGTTTGATGATGTGCCAGAACGCCTGCCGGGTCATGCGGTCGCCGCGGCGGGTCGGAAACAGGTAGTCGGTCTGCCGTTCCAGCAATATTTCGACGCGCGGTCCCTGCATGAATTGCTGCAGCCACTTCACCGCCTCCTCGCCGAGCGGAATCAGACGCTCGCGGTTGCCCTTGCCCACCACGCGCATCACGCCTTGATTGAGATTGACCTGATTATGCTTCAGGCTCACCAGTTCCGAGACTCGCAAGCCCGTTGCATACAGCACTTCGAGCATGGTGCGGTCGCGGTGTCCGAGGGGATCCGACACGGTCGGCGCCTCGAGCAATGAATCCACTTCTGCTTCGGTCAGGGACTTGGGCAGGGAGCGGCCGATTTTCGGCATGGCAATCTGCGCAGTCGGGTCGAGTTCAATCAGTCCTTCGCGCATCATGAAGCGAAAGAATCTGCGGAAACTGGACAGCTGCCTCGCCGTGGAC
>DATLVV010000036.1:0-2000 GCA_035577165.1 Steroidobacteraceae bacterium
CGCCCGGACCGACGGCTGCATGCCCGCCGGCGGGACCCACGTAGACGGTCTGGGTGCCGCCTGCGGCGAGCGCGCGGGCTGCCGCCCTGAACTGGTCCGCTGCATCGTCCGCACCCGGATGGCCGGTCCCTCCTCCAGGCACCACCAGCACGAAAGCGCCGGCCTGGCAGCCGGTGCGCGACAGGATGGCACCCTGCTTGGCCGCGTCGCCGCGCGCGAGAATGACGTCGAGGAAACGCACGGCGGGACGGCCCACGATCTTCAGTTTGAGCGACTCGAAGGCTCCCACGCTGCCGGCGATGAATTCCGGATACGCAATCCAGTGCTCGTCGATCAGCCGCATCCAAAGCCAACGAAACGCCTTGCGTCTCTGGCGCCTGCGCGCGCTGATGTAGACGACGCGCGCTCCCAGGCGGCGCGCAGCGCGCAGCTGCGCCGTGCGGCCGGCATTGTCGAACACCACGATGTCGGGCCGCCATTGTTTGAGCAGCTCGATCACGGGCGCGGAGTGAAACGTCGGCGACGAGGCCACCAGCGTCGCGGGAAACGGCACATCCGCCGCATAGGGAGCGGCGCTGCTCAACACAAAGCGTATGCCGGCGTCCGGCCAACGTCGGCTCGCGGCCCGCGCGATCGCGAGCGATCGGGCGTACTCGCCCATGCCGTAGGTTCCTGAGACCGGCACGAATAGAATGCGCGGCGCAGAACTAGCCAAAGGCGGTGAACCAGCGATCCAGGACCAGCAGATACCAGGCTCGCCGAAACTCGGGACCCACCGCACGCTGCAGTACGCCGCGATCCATCAAACGGCCGACCGCCTGGCGCAGCACCTGTGGATGACCCTGCAGCCAGCGATGCACCGGAAGGCCGAACCCGGATTTCGGCTGATTCAGGTGACCCGGCGGCAGACGCGGTTCCATCAGCCGCCGCACCAACAATTTTCCGCGGCGCCGCTGCGCATCGACCAGCAGTTCCGGATCCACGCTCAGCATGAACTCCACCAGCCGGTGATCGAGCAGCGGCGGCCGCACCTCCAGCGAATGCGCCATGCTCGTTCTATCGACCTTCGTCAACAACCCTTCCGCGAGACCGGTGTTCAAGTCAAGCCAGCGCAATTGGACCAGCGGGCTTAAGTTGTCGCGCCAATACTGCCGGTAGAACCAGAGATAGTCGTATTGCGGCTCGAGCCAGCGGTCGGTCAGCAGCGAATCGACTTGCCGCGCGGTCAATCCCCCGAGCGCCGCGGCATAGGCGGGCAAGCCGACGTAGGCGTGACGCTGCATCGAGGACGCCAGTCGCGACAGCGGCGGCAGGCTGCGCGCCAGGAATCGGTTGAAGAAGGTCGAACGGGCGCCGATTCTCGACCAGTACCGCGGATAGCCGCAGAATATTTCATCGCCGCCCTCGCCGCTCAGAGCGACCGTCACTTCGCGGCGCGCAAACTGCGCGATCAGATAGTTGGACCACGCAGCGCTGTCTCCAAAAGGTTCATCGAATAGCGCCGGCATCTCATCGAGAGCCGCGGTGAAATCCGCCAACGGCGCGGTCATCTCCAGATGCTTGGTGTGCAGGTGCTCGGCCGCCCTGCGCGCGGCGGCCGTTTCGGAGCGCGCCCCCGAGTCGAATCCCAAGGTGTAGGTTTGCGGCGCATCCAAGTAGTACGCGGTAAGCGCCGAATCGATGCCGCCGCTCAAGAAGACCCCGACCGGCACGTCCGACAAGGTGTGCGCCGGCACCACGTCGCGAAGCAGAGCGTCGAGTTCCTGCACGGTGTCGCCGGCATCGCGGGCATGGATGGTCGTCGACGGATTCCAATAGCGCTCGATGCGGATTCGACCATCCTCCCAGGTGAGCGTATGGCCGGCCGGCAACTTGGAAATTCCGCGGTAGATGGTTTTTGGCGCGGGGATGTAGCCGTGAAAGAGGAAGTCGCGCACCGCACTCCGATCGATTTCGGGTTTTCCCAGAGCCAACAACGCCTTGAGCTCCGAGGCGAATGC
>DATLVV010000037.1:0-7995 GCA_035577165.1 Steroidobacteraceae bacterium
CGGGATACCGGGTGTTGGCAAACATTTCGTGCAGCGCGTGCCCGAACTCGTGAAACATGGTCGTGACATCCGCGAAACTGATCAGCGCCGGCTCGCCGTTTGCGGGTTTCGGCAGATTGGCCACGTTAAAAACAACGGCAAGGTCGCCGAGCAATTTCGAGGGCCGCACGAAGGAGGACATCCACGCTCCGCCATTCTTGTTGTCGCGCTTGAAGTAGTCGCAATAGAACAGGGCCAGGGGTTTGCCGTCGGCGTCGCTCACCTCGAACACGCGCACGTCGGCTTCGTAGACCGGAACGTCCTTGCGCTCCTTGAAACTGATTCCATACAGCTGGTTGGCCGCATAGAAAACGCCATTTTCGAGAACGTTGCTGAGCTCGAAATACGGCTTGACCTCCGCATCATCGAAGTCGTAATTCGCCTTGCGCGCTTGTTCGCCGTAAAAATCCCAATCCCAGGGCTGCAGCGCGAATCCGCCGTGCTGCGCGTCGATCACGGTCTGAATCGCCGCCCCCTCAGCCGTGGCCGCGGCAGCGGCGATCGGCGCCAGGGCGTCCATGAACTCCACTGCGGCTTGCGGGGTCTTCGCCATCTGATCTTCGAGTTTCCATGCGGCGTGGTTCGGATACCCGAGGAGCGTCGCGCGCTGCGCGCGCAGTTGGGCCAGCCGTGCAACGATGGCGCGCGTATCGTTCGCGTCGCCGCGCTCGGTACGGCTCCATGAATTCTGAAAAATCCCATCGCGGGTGGCGCGCACCCTCAAGGAGGCCAGCGCCGGCTGTTGGGTGGTGTTCTGCAGAAGGACCACGAATCCGCCGGTCTTGCGTTTCTGCGCCGCCTGAGCCGCAGCGGAGAGTTGCGCGTCGCTGAAGCCGTCCAGATCCGCCTTGGCCGCCGTCGAGAACGCCGCGGCCTGGGTTGCTTGCAATAATTTCGTCGAAAAATCGTTCGACAGGGTTGACGCCTCTTCATTGAGCGTCTTGAGCCGCGTCTTGTCCGGTTCCGGAAGGTTTGCGCCCGCGTGAACAAATTCGTTGTAGGTGAATTCCACCAGCCGCAGCGATTCCGCGTCGAGCCCGAGCGTCGCACGTGCTCTATAGACGGCAGCCACGCGTTCGAACAACTTCTTGTCGAGATGGATGGCGTCCTCATGGGCTGCGAGCTTCGGTGCGAGCGCCGCCTTGGCGTTCTGCAGCGCTGCATTGGTATCGGCCTCGCTGACGGCCCGGAACGCGGCCAGCGCCCGACTCAGCAGCAGTCCGGTTTTCTCCATCGCAACGAAGGTGTTTGCAAACGTGGGCCGTGCGGGAGTGTCCGCGATACGCTTGATCTCCGTCAGCTGCTGCGCCATGCCGGCTTCGATCGCCGGCTGGTAGTCCGAATCCTTGATCCGGTCGAACGGCGGCGCTCGGAACGGCAGGGTGCTCGGCGCATAGAATGGATTGGCGGGAACGAAATCCGCGGCGACCCCGGCGTAAGGCAACGAGACTGCGGTCAATGCAAGAGCCGCGGCAACGATGCGGCGATTGCGATGATTCATATGGATGCCATTCATGGGGTTGCTACTCACGCCGGATGACGATGGGATGTGAGGTGGACAGGCCGCCGTCCACGGCGATAGCCTGGCCGTTGACGTACGATGCTGCATCGGAGGCCAGAAAAAGCGCCATCTGCGCGATTTCGGTCGGCACGCCGGCTCGCCGCAGGGGATTGAGCTGTCCGATCTTGCGTTCGCTGCCGCGGGCACGCGCCTGCTCGAAGATCGGACGCGTCATGCCGGTTTCAATCAAGCCGGGACAGATGGCATTGATGCGTATGCCCGTACCATTGAGCTGATTGGCCGCCGTTTGCACCAGGCTGATGACACCGGCCTTGCTGGCGCTGTACGGCATGCCGCCGGCCCCGGACCGCAAGCCCGCGACCGACGCCGTGCAGATGATCGACCCGCTCCGCTGCGGCACCATGACCAGCGCTGCATGCTTGGCGGCGAGAAAGGTTCCGATCAGGTTGACCTGCAGAACCTGCACCCAGCGCTCGGCGGTTTCCTCCAAGAAGGGCACCATGCCGCCGCTGATGCCCGCATTCGCATAGCACACGTCGAGACTGCCGAACTCCTTGACCGCAAGTGCCACCGCCCCGGCCACAACGTCTTCCACCGAGGAGTCCCCGACCAGCGCCGCGCCGCGACCGCCGGACGCGCGAATGGCCGCCACCGTGGCCTCGACATCCGGCGCGCGATCGAGCGCCACGACCGCGGCGCCTTCGGAGGCGAATAGCAGGGCGCTCGCGCGGCCGATACCGCTGGCTGCGCCGGTGACGAGGGCGACTTTGCCTTGTAGCGTGTTCATGTTTCTCTTCAGGGGGCTAGATCAGAGCGATGGGATTGATGGGGCTGCCGAGGCCGCGGTCGATGCGCAGCGGCGCGACCACCAGCATGAACTCGTAGACTTCATCTCGTGCCAGATCATCCAGGTACAGCAATTCCAGCAAGTAGCCGCCCTGGTCGCGGATGAATTCCTGATGCACCGGCAGCGCTGGTGTCGTGGGAAATATTTCCACGGCACTGTTGTCGGCGCCGAGGAGGACGATTTCATGTTCGCCCGCCCATTCGGCCACGGCGCGATTTATGCCGGGTTGGGCGCGATCATATTCTGCCGAATTGCGCTGCCAAATCTGCATGAAGCCGGTGCGAAACAAAATCGCGTCGCCGCTGCCGATGGCCACGCCCTGCGCCGCCGCCACCGCCTCGACCTCCCGCGGGGTAATTTCGTGATCGGCCGGTAGATGGGCGGCGCCGTGGTACTTGGGGAAGTCGAGCAGCACGCCGCGGGTCGCGATCACATCGACATTGGCGATGGAGTTGCGCTCGGCACCGCTCGAGCTGATCGCCTCCGCGGTCGAGTATCCGTTATACATCCGGCCGTCGCGAAACACGTGGCACAGGGCGTCGATGTGAGTGGTGCCGTGGGTGTGCATCATGAGCACATCCTCCGCGCCGCCCGGACCAGGTCCTTGCGTGTTGCGATGAGTGGCGATGTGCCAATTCTTGTGCCGGGATGGCCAGATGGGAGCATCGGCGCGCAAGGGAATCGCCAGCGAGTAAGCCTTCCCGGTGCGGATCAAGCCGCCGGCCTGCAGCCGCTTCTCGAGGGTGATGTAGTTGAGCGTGCCGCGCTGATCGTCCGCTCCCCAGCGATTCCAATTGCGCGGCTGATTGTCCATGACGATCCGGTCCCTCAAGTTGTCGATTAGTATTACCCTGGTATCCCGCCAGAGCAACTGAAGAGCCCAATGTGACGAGCGATTCCACCAACGAGCGAGGGGTATACAGGCACGCCGAACTCGAGCGTGTGCTCAATCCGAAGTCCATCGCCATCGTCGGCGCCTCGCCGAAAGCCGGCTCTTTCGGCGATCGGGTGCTCACCAACCTGGCGGAATTCGACGGCGACATCTATCTCGTGAATTCGAAGTACCAACAAGTGGGGGAGCGGCCTTGCTTCCCGTCGCTCCGCTCATTGCCCGTTGTCCCCGACTGCGTGGCCGCGACCGTGCCGCGCGAGTCTGCGGAAGAGGTCGTGCGTGCGGCGGCGGAGGCGGGCGCCGGCGGGGTGATTCTCTATGCGTCTGGCTATGCGGAAACCCAATTGCCGGAACGAATCGAGCAGCAGCGGCGTCTCGGTGCCATCGCCCGCCACTCGGGTTTGAAAATACTCGGGCCGAATTGCTTGGGGATCGCCAACTACTTGCGCAGGGCGCGGATATCGTTTTCCGAATATCCGGCGCCGCGCGAAATCCGCGCCATTTCCGTGGGCATCGCCAGTCAATCCGGAGCGCTGTCGCAGGCTCTGGCGCAGGCCATCGAGTGCGGAGCGTCCGTCAGCCATGCTTTTTCCGCAGGCAATCAAGCGGACGTCGACGTGGCCGATCTCGTTGCCTACCTGGCTGACGAACCGGCGTGCCAGGCAATCGCCTGCGCATTCGAGGGTTTGAACCACCCACAGCGCCTGCTGGAAGCGGCGCAAATCGCCTGGCACAACGGCAAGCCGCTGCTGATCAGCAAGATCGCGACCGGCGAACTGGGCGCCGCGGCGGCGATATCGCACACCGGAAGCTTGGCCGGCTCGGACAGCGCTTACCGTGCGGCATTCGAGCGGGGCGGCGCCATCGTGATCGAGGAATTTGAAGGATTGATGGAGGCCGCGGCATTTTTCGCCAAGGCGCAGCCGCCGCGGGCCCGCGGCGTCGCGGTGTTGGCCACCTCCGGCGGCGCCGCCATCATGGCCGCGGACAAGGCTGAGTTGCATGGTATTTCGCTGCCGCAGCCGGGCGAGGCGGTGCGCAGCGTGCTCGAGTCGAACATTCCGGATTTCGGCAGCGCACGCAATCCCTGCGATGTCACCGGCCAGGTGATCAACAATCCTCAATCCATGTGGGCTTGCGCAGAGGCGCTTCTGTCCGATCCGGTCTACGGTGCTCTCGTCGTGCCGCAAACGCTGGCCTACGATTCGCACAGGCCGCGGGTGTCGGCCTTTCGCGAACTGTCCAAGCAATACGGCAAGATCACCTGCAATGTCTTGATGTCCGGTTGGCTGCAAGGTCCAGGCGCGTTGGAAGCGGAGATTGATCCGCACGTCGCGCTATTTCGATCGATGGATCGATGCTTTCGCACCTTGCGGGCCTGGCATCACCGCGCGGATCTGCTCGCCCGCGGCGAGCGCGCGAGGATGCGTATTTCACCCGCGGCGGCGGCGCCGGCGGCTGCGCGCCTGATCGAATGCGCGGCGCGCGATCGGCTCACCGAACGCGAGGCGAAGGCCGTCCTGGATCTGTACGGCATTCCCACGGTTCGTGAGATAAGGGTCGAGTCCGCGGAGGCCGCGCTGCGTGCCGCCGCGCAGCTCGGATTTCCGCTCGCCCTCAAAGTTGAATCGCCCGACATCGTGCACAAGACCGAGGCCGGGGTGGTCGCGCTGTCGGTGCGCTCGAACGGCGAGCTGCGCGCGGCCTATGATCGAATCATGGCCAATGCCAGGGGCCACGCTCCGGAGGCAGAGATTCGCGGCGTACTGCTGCAGCCCATGGTGTCTGCGGGCGTCGAACTGGTCGCCGGCGTGCGCATCGATCCGGGGCTCGGCCCGATCATTCTGGTTGGTTTCGGCGGTGTGCTGGTGGAACTGCTGCGCGATTCGGCCAGTGATCTCGCTCCCATCAACGTGGACGAAGCGACAGGCATGCTGCGCAAGCTGCGAGGCGCTGCGCTGCTCGATGGTTTTCGCGGCAGCGCCAAGGTGAATGTCGCCCGTCTCGCCGGCATCATCGTCCGTCTGTCGGAGTTCGCTGCGGACCAACAGGGCAACATTCTCGAGGCAGACATCAATCCCATCATCTGCGCAGGGGATGAGATGACGGCTGTCGACGCCTTGATCGTGCGGCGGCCCCGGTGAATAATGCAGGACCCAATGCCGCTGAAGGGGATCCCCATGTCCGACGAACCGAACACCATCACACGACGGGAATTCACCGCGCTGTCGATCGCCGCCGGTGTTGCCGCCGCGAGCGGTGCTTCCGGCGCGAGCGCGCAGGAAATGATCGACTCCGACGTGCAGGTCACGACGGCCGCCGGCGTCTGCGACGCCGCGCTCATTCATCCCCAACAGGGCTCCTGGCCGGGGGTCATCTTGTTCACGGACGTTTTCGGACTGCGTCCCACCATGCGGGACATGGCAAAACGACTGGCTGCGGACGGATTCACGGTGTTGGTGCCGAATCCTTTTTATCGCACGGCCAAGCCGCCGGGTTTGTCGTTCGATTTTGATTTCAGCAATCCGGCCGATCGCGCCAAGATCGATGTCTTGCGCGCGCCGCTGACCAGCGACGCCGTCATGCAGGATGCGGCTGCGTACGTGAAATTCCTGGATTCGCAAGGCCGGGTCAATAAGAAGGTGAAAATGGCTGCGTTTGGCTATTGCATGGGCGGCCCGATGACCATGCAGGCGGCTGCCGCGAGCCCCGACCGGATTGGCGCGGGCGCATCATTTCACGGCGGCGGGTTGGTGACCGACAAGCCGGACAGCCCTCATCTGCTGGTGCCAAAAATGAAGGCGCAGTTCTACTTCGGCGTGGCCATGAACGACGATGAGAAGCAGCCGGGGGCGAAGACCAAATTGGACGAAGCGTTCAAGGCGGCTCATCTACAGGCGAAAGTCGAGGTCTATGACGGCTGTCAGCATGGCTGGTGCGTGAAGGACATGGACTTGGTCAAGGGTGCCCCTGGTACGCAGCCCATTTACAACCAAGCGCAAGCTGAACGTGCCTGGGGCGAATTGCTGAGCCTCTTCAAACGAGCGCGCGTTTAGCGCTTTTGTTCGATCCATCGGCTATTGATCCATCCAACGGCGAGGTCTGTGAACGAAGCCTTCATCTGTGATTTTGTGCGCACCCCCATCGGCCGCTACGAGGGCGGATTGGCACGCGTACGAACCGACGATCTGGCGGCAACGGCGATCCGGCATCTCATCGCCCGCAATGGCGCCGTCGGCGAGGCCGTCGACGAAGTTTTCCTGGGCTGCGCCAACCAGGCCGGCGAGGACAACCGAAATGTCGCACGCATGGCGCTGCTGCTCGCCGGGCTGCCGGCGCATGTCCCCGGGGTGACGATCAATCGATTGTGCGCGTCCGGACTGGATGCCGTGGCCGCCGCGGCCCGCGCCATTCGTGCCGGCGAAATCGACCTTGCCGTGGCCGGCGGCGTCGAGTCGATGACGCGCGCGCCCTTCGTCATGGGAAAGGCGGAGCGCGCCTTTCAGCGCACCGCGGAAATCTATGACACGACCATCGGCTGGCGATTCGTCAACGCCCGGATGAAAGCCATTTACGGCGCCGATTCGATGCCGGAGACCGGTGAGAACGTGGCTGTGGATTTCAATGTATCGCGCGAGGACCAGGATGCGTTCGCGCTGCGTTCGCAGCAACGCGCGGCGCGCGCCCAGGGCGCCGGCGTGTTTGCCGCGCAGATCGTGCCGGTGACCATTCCCCAGGCCAAGGGAGCTGCAGATCAAGTCATCGAACGCGACGAACAGCTTCGCCCGGAGACCACGCTCGAAGGGCTTGCAAAACTCAAACCCGTGGTGCGTGCCGGCGGCACCGTCACCGCCGGAAACGCATCGACCATCAACGATGGCGCCGCCGCGCTGCTCCTGGCATCCGCAGCGGCCGTCGAGAAGTACGGGTTACAGCCGCGCGCGCGAGTCATCGGCTTTGCGTCCGCCGGAGTCGCGCCGCGCATCATGGGAATCGGTCCGATCCCGGCGGTCGAGAAGCTCATGAATCGGCTGCGTTTGCAGATTTCCGATTTCGATGTGATCGAATTGAACGAAGCATTCGCGTCGCAGGCGCTGGCTTGCGTGCGGGCCTTCGGCCTTGCCGATGATGCCGAGCATGTCAACAGCAACGGCGGCGCCATTGCGCTGGGTCATCCCCTGGGAATGTCCGGAGCGCGCATTGCAGGGGCGGCGGTTCAAGAGTTGCTGCGCCGTTCAGGCCGCTATGGATTGGCCGCGATGTGCGTGGGCGTCGGCCAGGGTGCGGCGCTGGCGTTCGAGCGCGCTTGAAACGGCCAACAAGGATGCGCCGCTGGGCGGGCGCTGCTACATTAAGCGGATAGGACGGAACTCAATTCCGCACAGTGGAATTACATGGTGGAAGCTGCACAGGCATGAATAAGCTGAGCCTCGAGGTCAGCGGCGCAGTCGCCGTTCTGACTCTCGAAAATCCCCCGGTCAATAGTCTTGGTCATGAGTTGCGTGAGGCCTTGGTCGCTGCGCTTCGGCGCGCCAATGCCGATCGCGGCATCGAAGCGATCATGCTGATCGGGGCGGGCGCGGGGTTCTCCGGCGGTGCCGACATCCGTGAATTCGGCACCCCCAAGGCGGTGGCCTATCCCAATCTGCGCAGCGTAATCAGCGAGATCGAAGACAGTGCCAAACCTGTCGTGGC
>DATLVV010000038.1:0-2401 GCA_035577165.1 Steroidobacteraceae bacterium
GTGCGTTTACCGACCGGCGAGGATGGCGAAGTGACGGAACCGGCGATAGTCGAGTGATCGGGCGGACCTCTGCAATTATTTGAACGCCCTCGCGGTGGTGAGCGCGCTGTTCTGGTCAGCGTTGGCATTGGGCAGCCCATAGATCCTATTGACAAGGCTGAATTTGCGGCGTTAGCCGCATCGGCGGGGACGGTGGGCGTGAGCGTCGTGCTGGCGAACCGAGCACGGCCGGATCCCAAGTACTTCGTGGGAAGCGGCAAGGCCGAGGAAATACGCGTCTGCGCGGATGAAAACAGTGCGGATGTGATACTGGTCGATCAGACGCTAAGTCCGAGCCAGGAACGCAACTTGGAAAAACTTACCGGTCGCCGGGTATTGGACCGTAACGGTTTGATTCTCGATATCTTTGCCCAGCGGGCACGCAGCTTTGAGGGAAAGCTGCAGGTCGAACTTGCGCAACTCTCACACTTGGCGACGCGCTTGGTCAGGGGCTGGACCCACCTCGAGCGCCAAAAAGGCGGCATCGGTCTGCGCGGTCCCGGCGAGACCCAGCTGGAAACCGATCGCCGGCTGATCGCCAAACGCATCCGCACGCTGAAGTCGCGCTTGGAGAAACTTGCGCGGCAACGCGACACCAGCCGGCATGTGCGCCGTGAGGTGCCGGTGCCCACGATCGCGCTGGTGGGCTACACCAACGCCGGCAAGTCCACCTTGTTCAACGCCCTGACCGGCTCCGCGACCTATGTTGCCGATCAACTATTTGCCACATTGGATCCCACCGTACGGCGGGTGAAACTGGCGGGGGTGGGCGAGGTGGTGCTGGCCGACACGGTGGGCTTCGTGCGCTCATTGCCGCACGAACTGGTGGCGGCATTTCGCTCCACCCTGCAAGAGGCGCGCGATGCCGATCTACTTCTGCATGTGGTGGATGCCAGCGATCCATTGCGCGGTGATCGGATCGAACAGGTCCGCGAGGTGTTGCGCGGCATCGGCGCCGGCGAGATACCTGAACTCGTGGTTTTCAATAAAATAGACCTGAGCGGCGACCATCCCCAGGTCGTGCGGGGTCCGGACGGAACGGTGGCTTCGGTCGCGGTTTCGGCGGTCAGCGGAGCGGGGTTGGCGGAATTACGCGATACCCTGGCCCACGCCGTGCGGCCCGATCAGGTGCGCCGCACGCTGCACCTGGATTTGGAGGCGGCCGCCGTGCGCTCCGATCTGTATCGACGCAATGCCGTGCGCACCGAGCGGCAATGCGAAGACGGCAGCTGGGAGCTCAGCATCGAACTCGATTTGACCGAGATTGCCAAGCTATTGGGCCGCAAGGGCGTCAATCTGGTGGACAATAGCGATATGGCACGAAAGCAGCGCGTCGCTTAAGTTCTCTTGTGGCGGCCAAGTCGGCTGTTAGAATGCGCCGCTCTTCATATATAGGCATTACGCATGGCGTGGAATGAACCTGGCGGCGAAAAACGCAATCCCTGGAACCGTCCCCAACAATCGCAAAACGATTTGGACGATGTGCTGCGCAATTTCCAGCGCCGCCTCTCGGCGTTGTTCGGCCGCGGCGGCGGCGCGTCCGGCGGCGGCGGGGGACAGAGTTCCGCCGGCTTCGGCAAGTCCTTAAGCAGCATCCTGGTCCTGATCGGCGCGGTTTGGATCGGCAGCGGCATCTACCGGGTCGACGCCCAGGAGCGTGCGGTGGTGCTGCGCTTCGGCAAGTACCTGCATACCACCGGCCCGGGCTACAACTGGCATCTGCCCTGGCCGATCGAACGCAAGATCATCGTCAACGTCTCCCATCAGTACAGCGTGGTGGACGATGCCAGCATGCTCACCTCCGACACCAACCTGGTGGAGGTCAAGTCCGCCGTTCAATACATCCAACCGGACGCGCTCAAATACCTGTTCAAAGTGCGCGACGTCGACGATACCCTGACCCAGGTCAGCGAAAGCGCGATGCGCGAGGCGGTCGGCCAAGCATCGCTCGACAAGGCCCTGGCGTTTGATCCGTCGATCACCGATCGCGCCAAATTCCTGCTGCAAAGGTCGCTCGACAGTTACGATATGGGAATCCGCATCCTCGGGGTGAAGCTCACGGGGGTGAGCGTGCCGGATGCCGTGCAGGACGCGCAGCGCGATGCCATCAAGGCGGACAAGGACCGTCAGCGCTATCAGCAGGATGCGGAGACCTACCGCAACGATGTGTTGCCGCGCGCGCGCGGCGCCGCCGCCAAAGAAGTGCTGGATGCCGAAGCGTATCGCCTGCAGGTGCTCAAGCTTGCGGAGGGCGACACGGCGCGCTTCGATCAAGTGCTGGCCCAGTATGAGCACGCGCCCGCGGTGACCCGTGAACGCATGTATCTCGAGGCCATGGAAAACGTGTACAAGAATTCGCGCA
>DATLVV010000039.1:0-3043 GCA_035577165.1 Steroidobacteraceae bacterium
GGCGGTGCGCGCACCGTCATCGAAGGCGGCTATCAATCCATGCCGACGCTCGAGATGCCGGGCGCCATGCTGGTGGGTGACGCGGGCGGCACGCTCAATACGCCCAAGATCAAGGGCATCCATCAGGCGATTCGTTCCGGCATGACCGCGGCCGAACATTTCGTCGAACGCGGTACAAGCTCAGGTTTCGATAAACGCTGGCGCGAATCGCCCGGCGGCCGCGAACTGTACAAGGTGCGCAATATCCGGCCCGGGTTCCGGCACGGCCTGTGGTTCGGTCTCCTCAACGCGGCGCTCGAGACCGCGACCTTCGGGAAACTGCCATGGACGCTCGCCAATCACGCCGACGACGCAGCACTCAAGCGGCTCGACTACCACTCACCCGACCGGGACTGGGGCGATCGCGAACTGCCGCCGCGCGACCGGCTGGCGTTCGTATTCTTCGCCGCAACCACCCATGACGAGAACCAACCGGTGCATCTGCACGTCGCGGACACCACGCTGTGCGCCACACGCTGCACGACCGAGTTCGGCAATCCTTGCACCAATTTTTGTCCCGCCAATGTCTATGAAATGATTGCCGACGGCGCCGGCGGCAAAAAATTGCAGATCAACTCCTCCAACTGCGTGCATTGCAAGGCCTGCGACATCAAGGAGCCCTATCCCGGACAGATCACCTGGGTGACGCCGGAGGGTGGTTCCGGCCCCAACTACCAGAGCCTTTGAAATCGCCGCATCGATAGTGTCCAGCCTTCCTCAGTCGGTCGAAGCGCGTCTTGCAGAACAAGTCGCGGCAGGGCGGCTCGAGATTGACGCCGCCCAGGCGGAAGCGGCCGCGCGTCTCGATCGCTTGAGCGCGAGCATTCGGCAGACCTCCAGGTCGGCCGGCGAAACACTGCGCGCATATCTTCCGTGGCTGCCGGCACCGGCGCGCACGCCGCAGCGCGGCTTGTATCTCTGGGGCGGAGTCGGACGCGGCAAGACCATGCTCATGGATTGGCTCTACGAGTCGCTGCGCGGAACAAAACGCGAGCGCATTCACTTCTATCGCTTCATGCGACAGGTGCACGCGGAATTGCGCGCCGCCACCCAGCGCACGCAGCCGCTCGAGGCAGTCGCGGAGCGGCTGGCGCGAACCACGCGGGTCCTGTGTCTGGATGAATTCTTCGTCGCGGACATCGCCGATGCGATGATTCTCGCTGCTCTGTTCGAGGGTCTGTTCCGGCGCGGCGTGACGCTGGTCGCCACCTCCAATACGGCGCCTCAGGATCTGTACAAGGACGGCCTGCAGCGCGAACGATTCCTGCCCGCGATCGGCCTGCTGCAGAAACATATGGACGTGCTGCACCTGGACGGCGGCGTCGACTATCGACTGCGCCAGTTGGAGCAGGCACCGACGTACTTGGATTCGACGCTTCCCGCCACCGCGGCCCAACTGCGGCAGCGCTTCGCGGCGCTTGCCGGCGATACCGCCACCGGCCCGACGACGTTGTCGATCGAAGACCGCGGCATTGCGGCGCTCGCGACCGGCGCGGGCATGGCGTGGTTCGAATTCCGCGAACTCTGCGACGGCCCTCGCAGCCAGAACGACTACATCGAACTCGCACATTCCTACCACACGATTTTCATTGCCAACATCCCTGAATTCACCGCGGCCAACGAGGACGCGGCGCGCCGTTTCATCGCGGCGGTCGACGAGTTCTACGACCGCGGCGTGAAGTTGGTGGTGTCGGCAGCGGCGGCGCCGTCGGCGCTGTATCGCGGCGAGCGACTGCAGCTCGAATTCCAACGCGCCGCGAGCCGCCTCGTCGAAATGCAGACCCAGCACTACCTTGCCGGTCAGCACCGCCCTTGAAGCAAGCCTCGCCCAGCCCTGGCATAATTCGCGCATGAAGACGGTTGCCGAGTTCAAAATTCACTACAGGCAGGTCTTGGATCCCGGCGGCAAAACCGTGGCGCCCTTGCCGGAGTTTGCCAGGGACAGCGCCGAGATTCTGCGCATGTACCGCGCCATGACACAGGTCCGCGTGTTCGACGCCAAGGCGGTGAATTTGCAACGTACCGGACAACTCGGAACCTATCCATCCTGTCTCGGCCACGAAGCTGCCCATGTCGGCATCGGCGCCGCGATGCGGCCTGAAGATGTGCTGGCGCCTGTCTACCGCGAATTCGGCACGCAGCTTTGGCGCGGCGTCACCATGACGGAGATATTGACCTATTGGGGCGGCGACGAGCGCGGCAACGATTTTGCCGTGCCTCGGCATGACTTTGCCTGGTGCGTGCCGATCGCGACCCAGACTTTGCATGCGGCCGGCGCAGCCATGGCGTTCAAGATTCTCAAGCAGCCGCGCTGCGCTCTCGCCTACATCGGCGACGGCGGCACGTCGGAAGGCGCCTTCTATGAAGCGCTCAATTTGGCGGGCGCGCGCGCTCTGCCGGTGGTGTTCGTCATCGTCAACAACGGCTGGGCCATTTCGGTTCCGGTCGCCGCGCAGACGGCAGCCCGCACCCTGGCGCAAAAAGCGGTGGCGGCGGGCATCCCGGGGGTGCAGGTCGACGGCAACGATGTGATCGCCGTGAGAGTTGTGGTCGGCGAGGCGCTCGAGGCCGCGCGGCGGGGCGCCGGCCCCATGTTGATCGAGGCGCTGACCTATCGGCTGAGTGATCACACGACTTCGGATGACGCCAGCCGCTATCGCAGCGCCGGCGAAGTCAAAGAGGCATGGGCCCTCGAACCGCTGCTGCGCCTGCGCCAATTTCTGGTTGCGCGAGGCGACTGGGATGACGTAAAGGAAGCCGCGCTCCTGGCGGAGTGCACGCACAAGGTCGAAGCGGCGGTCAGCGAATATCTAGGCAGCTCCAAACCGGCGACCGATGCGATGTTCGCGCACTTGTTCGCCGCCCCACCCGCTCACTTGCACGAACAGCGCCTGATCGCCCGCAAGTACGGCTCGAAATCCAGCGGTCATTGACCTTGGCGAAAATAACCATGGTTGAGGCCATCGCGATGGCGCATGGCTGGGAAATGCAGCAGGACGCCAAC
>DATLVV010000040.1:0-6718 GCA_035577165.1 Steroidobacteraceae bacterium
GTCCGGGCGCGATCATGAGAATCTGTCCCCGTGCGTTGACCAGCGCCTGTCCGGGCAGGGCTAAGGGATTCACTCCGGGCACGGTCACCACAGACAGCCCGGAAGATTGCGCGACAGCGGCTGCCGGCAGCCCCACCTGCGGAATGGTGAAATAGCGTATCTGGCCGATGGTGGCCGACAGGTACTGCGCGCCCGAGACGTGATCGAACAGCCGGGTGGTCAGCGCCAGCGCCACCTGGTTGGCATCGCCGATGCGGTCCTCCCCGACATAGCGATTGGTGCGAAACAGCTCGGTCAGATTCAGGTCCGGCAAACCCGTGTCGAAGATCGGCAGCGCGTCCTGATTGCGGTACGGTATATAGCTGTACACCACCCGCGGCTCCAGAGTCTGGGTGCGCTGGCCCTGCGAACCCGCGTCGCGCTCGAATACCAGCCCCGCGTCCACCCGTGCATAGGGCAGGGTCCGGGTCGGGGTGCTCGAGGTGTTGGGCCCGACGGCGGCGGCATTCTTCAGGTCGTACTGCGTGAAATCGTAGCCGATGGCGGGTTCGAAGAAGTAGCCCCGTCCGCGGCTCGACCAACGAATCTCCGGCGCGATGTTCAGACGCACCCCGGTGGGAGCCGTTTCCCGCACGAAATTGACGGCCTCGCTGTCGAGCGCCAGTTCGAAATTCGTCCCCGGCACCGGCCACAACGCATTCCCTTGAATGCGCGGCACGCGCGAGTAGGGTCTCTGGTCGGCGGGCACCGTGATATCGATGGTTTGGAAATTCTGCAGCTGGCCGCGAACCCGCCAGGCGTCATCGTAATACAGGAGGTCCGCACGGCGCTCCAGGAAGGTCACGCTGGTCTGGTCGGAACCCACGGCAAAGTCTTCGAAGTAGCTGCTGTCGCTGACCATCGCGATGTCGGTGTCGAACCTGAGGCCCTCCTTGAAGTCCGTGATGTCGGTAAAGTGGAAGTAGCTGCGGTCGCTGTGCAGCTGCGCGTCGTTCGGCAGAAAGGTGGTGTCGAGCTGGCCGTGGGAATTCCGGCTCAGATAGCGGAACTGACCGCCCAGCTGTACGCCGCGCGCCGACAAGAGACCGGGCGTGAGCGTGAGGTCGTAGTTCGGCGCGAGATTGAAGTAGTAGGGTACTTGCAGCTCGAAGCCGTTGCTCCCCGAATGACCGAAGCTCGGGAACAGCAGTCCGCTCTTGCGTTCATCGCCGACGGGAAAGGAGATATAGGGCGTATAGAAAATGGGCACGTCCTTGACGCGCATGGTCACGCCGTGCGCGGTGCCTTCCTGTGCCTTGGAATCGATGTTGAGCGAAGAGGCCTGCAGCATCCAATCCTCGTTGCCGACCGGACACGAGGTGTAGCGCACCTGGCTCAGCGACAGTTTGCCGTCCGGCAGTACGTCGATGTCCTTCGCATAGCCGCGGCCGTTGCGGTCCATGAGCTGAAAATTTGCGCGGTCGAAATTGGCCGCGCCATTGATGTCGTAGCTGCCGGTGTCGCTGCTGACGCGTAGTTTCGGATCCTCGAAATCCACGCTGCCCTTGACGGCAACGTGGCCCGTCTTGTCTTCGTAGGTCACCGAGTCCGCGGTCACGCTGCGCGCGTCCTGGCGAACCTTGACGCGGCCGTTCAGCACGGCATTGCGGTCGGCGTCGACCTCAGCTTCGTCGCTGTCGATGTGAATCCGATGATCGTCCGCCGCGATGTCGGATGCGATCGGGGCCTGGTACTTGGGCGGGGCGGGACACATGTCCCCGGCGCGGACCATGCAGGCCGCCGCGAGGCAGAAGACGGTGAATGCGGCACGAACATGAATCGCCATGGACAAAATTCATCGCCTTAATCGGTATACTTGAGTCCGCCGCATGTGCGGTTAGTGAATGGTCAAGCATGGGTCTACCGGATGCAAGCGATTCCCGCCTGGCGGAGTTGACCCGATGGGTGTTCGATGACTTGGGATTTGCCGGCAGCCGCATCGCGCCGGCCTCCGCCGACGCGAGCTTCCGCCGCTATTTTCGCGTGACCCGCGGCGAGGACACTTACATCGTGATGGACGCGCCGCCGGAGAAGGAAGATCTAGCGCCATACCTCAGCGTGGCGAAGATATTGCTGGGATTCGGACTCAATGTGCCGGTGGCTCTGGCGCGGGACTCGAAGCGCGGGTTTCTGCTGTTGTCGGATTTGGGGCAGCGGCAGTATCTCGATGAACTTGCGGTGGACGGGGCGGCGGACCGGCTCTACTCCGATGCGCTCGCAGCACTGGCGACCATGCAGACCGCGGACTTGAGGCAGCCGTGCGATGTGCCGCACTACAGCCACGCCTTGTTGATGCGCGAAATGGAACTCATGCCCGAATGGTTTTTGCGCGGCCATCTCAAGCTGCAAATTTCTGCCGCCGAACGCGCCATGTTGGATCGATTGTTCGAGGCGCTGTCGCAGCGCGCCCTGGAGCAGAGCGCGACGTTCGTGCATCGCGACTATCATTCGCGAAATCTGCTGCTGACCGTCGACAATAATCCGGGCATCCTGGACTTCCAGGACGCGGTGCGCGGACCCGTGACCTACGATTTGGTGTCGCTGATCAAGGACTGCTATATCGCCTGGCCGGCACCGCGGGTGCGCGCCTGGGCCCTGCAGTACCGCGAGCTGTTGCTCGCCAAGGGATTCCCCGTAGGACTCACCGAGGAGCAGTTCATCCGCGGCTTCGACCTGGTTGGATTGCAGCGGCACATCAAGGTGCTCGGAATCTTTGCGCGCCTGTATTATCGCGACGGCAAGGTCCAATACCTCAAGGATCTGCCGCGGGTGCTGCGCTACGCGCGGGACACTGCGGCGCTGTACCCAGAGACGGCTGAGTTCTTCGCGTTCATCACGCAGCGTATTGAGCCGGAATTCGCCGGCGCGCAGGAGCGCGCGCTCGAGTGAGCATCGTTTCCGAACCTGTCCGTGTCGCGATGATTCTTGCGGCGGGGCGCGGCGAGCGCCTTCGGCCGATGACCGACACCACCCCGAAACCCATGCTGCCGGTCCGCGGCCAGCCGCTGATCGAGCGTCTCGTCATGGCGCTGGCGCGGGCGGGAATGGAGCGGATCGTCATCAACCTGGCGTGGCTCGGTGCACGCATCAGCGAGTATCTCGGGGATGGCGCACGCTATGGCGTGTCCATCGTGTACAGCGAAGAGCGGCCGCGCGCGCTCGAAACCGCGGGCGGCATCTTCCGAGCCCTGCCGCTGCTGGCCCCCGGTCCGTTTGCCGTGGTCAACGGCGATGTCTACACGGACTTTCCGTTCGAGTCCCTGCAGATCGCCGCGGCTCAGGATGCGCACCTGGTGCTGGTGCCCAATCCGACGCAGCACCCGCAGGGAGATTTTGGCTTGGATGAGGGACTCGCGCTTGCCGCGGCTGCGAACAAGTACACATTTTCCGGCATCGCCGCGTATCGCTCGACGTTTTTTGCCGGCTGCTCGGACGGCGTATTTCCTTTAAAGCCCTTGCTGCTGCGCTCCATGGCCGCAAAACGCTGTTCCGCGGAACTGTACACCGGCGTGTGGGAGGACATTGGCACGCCGGAGCGGCTGCAGGCTTTGAATGCTCAAGCAGGCTCCTAGCTAAGGTACAATCTTGGGATGTCGAATTTCAAAGGCATACCCATCCTGCAACCGCCGCCGCCGACGCGAAGCGGCGACAAATACACCACCGCCCAGGGCTTTACGGCAATCAAGGACGGCATCAAGAAGGCCGCGGCGCACGCTCCGGCACAGCGCCTGCCCCCCTGGCTGCGAGCCCGCTTAGGCGCCGGCAGGGAATTCGCAGCAGTCAAACAGATCGTCCGCGAACATCGCCTGAGCACGGTGTGCGAGGAGGCGAAATGCCCGAACATCGGCGAATGCTGGAACGCGGGGACTGCCACCATCATGCTGATGGGTGCGGTGTGCACCCGTGCCTGCCGGTTCTGCGCAGTCGACACCGGCAATCCGCGCGGATGGCTGGACGCGGAGGAACCGGACAACGTGGCGCGTTCGGTCGAGTTGATGGGCCTCAAGTACGTGGTGCTCACCTCCGTCAACCGGGATGACCTGCCGGACGGCGGATCGGCTCACTATGCGGCGGCGGTGCGCGCCATCAAGCGGCGCAATCCCGGCACCGCGGTCGAAGCGCTGACGCCGGATTTTCAAGGCGTCATGCGCGACGTGCAAACCGTCGTCGATTCCGGATTGGAGGTATTCGCACAAAACGTCGAGACCGTGCGCCGCTTGACTCATCCGGTGCGCGATCCGCGCGCCGGCTATGAGCAGACCATCGGCGTGCTGAGCGGGGCAAAAGCCCACCGGCCGACGGTGCTGACCAAGACCAGCCTGATGTTGGGCTTGGGTGAGACCGATGCCGAAATTCTCGAGACCATGCTGGATCTGCGCGCCGCGGCCGTCGATATTCTCACCCTCGGGCAGTACCTGCGTCCCACAGCCAATCATTTGGAGATTGCAAGGTTCGTGACCCCGGCCGAGTTTGACCGGTACCGTCAGCAGGCGCTCGAATTGGGATTCTTGGAATGCGTGTCCGGACCGTTGGTCAGATCGAGCTATCGTGCCGAGCAGGCGCTGGCCCGCAACAACGCCGGCCTCAATAATGCCGCACCGGTCATCGGGCGCAGCGTCCCATGAACGATGTCCCCCGCATCCGTCATCTCGGGTTGACCGCCTACGAGCCCACCTGGCGGGCGATGCAGACATTTACCGACGACCGGCAGAGCTCCACTGCCGATGAAATATGGTACGTAGAGCATCCTGCGGTTTTTACCCTCGGACTCAATGCCAGCCGCGAGCACCTCTTGTCGCCGGGCGACATTCCGGTGGTGCAGATCGACCGCGGCGGCCAGGTGACCTATCACGGTCCCGGGCAACTGGTGGTGTATCCCCTCATTGATCTACGCCGCCGCGGCTTGGGCGTGCGCGAATTGGTGATGGCGCTCGAGAACGCCATCATTGGCTACGTTGCGGAGCTCGGCGTGACGGCGCAGGGTTCGCGCGAAGCGCCGGGCGTGTATGTGCAGGGCGCCAAGCTGGCGAGCGTCGGTTTGCGGATTCGGCGCGGCGCGAGCTACCACGGAGTGGCGCTCAATGTGTCGCTCGATCTGGCCCCGTTCGACCGCATCAATGTGTGCGGGCATCGAGGTCTTGCGGTGACGCGGCTGGTAGACCATGCCGCGGGCCTCGCCGACGGTCCTGCCGGCGTCCTGGACACGGTGGCGCAGGGATTGACGCCGCATCTGCTGCGGCACCTGAAGTACCGGAGCGACGCGGGCGCTGCCGTCTACAGCGCCATCAACACCGATTTGCAGGCCGTCAATTCCCGATAGATGGCATCCAGCTGCTCGCGGCTGGTGGCGTGCACCAGATACGTCAACGCCAGGAAGTTGCCGTCCGTGCTGGTGCGCGTGCGGATGCTGGACTCGGGTTGCGGTCCCGCGTGGCGTTCGATGATGGTTTGCGTGAGCGCTCGAAGATCGCTGTCGTGACGCCCCATCACCTTGATGGGGAAATCGCTCGGAAATTCCTGGGGAGTGGCGTGGCTCATAGCGCCGGTGTTCCTGAGAGGCTGCGCGCGTAGTGCGCAAACGCCGCATTCACGCGATTGAAGAGAGGGCCGGGCTTGCCGCCGCCGACCGCAACCCCGTCGAGGGTGGTGACCGGCAACACGCCCCGGGTCGAAAATGCCAGCCAGATCTCGTCGGCGGAGCGCAGTTCGGACTCGGCGACAGGCACGCTCTCGAACGGCAGACCCAAGCCCGCGGCAAGCTCCGTGACCACATCGCGGGTGGTACCCGGCAAAATCTGATGGCCGTTCGGCGGCGTGTGAATGACGCCGTCCTTCACCACATGCACCGTGGTCGACGACCCTTCGGTCAGCCGGCCGTCCTCCAGCATGATGGTTTCAAATGCGCCGGCGTCGGCAGCAAGCTTCTTGAGCAGAATGTTGGCCAGCAGCGCCGTGGATTTGATGTCCCGCCGCGCCCAGCGCGTGTCCGCCGCCGTCACCGCCGATACTCCCTTTTCAAGGTAGGCGCGGGGCACCGGCTCCAGGGCCGTGACATAGGCGAACACGGTTGGCTTGAGGCCCTCGGGCCACGCATGGTTGCGGCCGAGCTCCGCGCCGCGGCTGACCTGAATATACAAATGAGCGTCAACGGCGGAATTGCGCGAAATCAATTCCTGGCTCAAGTTCGCCCACTCAGGGTGCGACAGGGGCGCCTGCATACGGATGCCCGCCAGGCTGCGGTTCAAACGATCCAGGTGTTGGCGCAGTCGAAATGGCCGCGCGCCGTACACCGGCACCACCTCGTAGACGGCATCGCCGAACAAGAAGGCACGGTCGAGGGGCGACACCCTCGCCTCTGCCAGAGCCAGGTAATCGCCATTCAAATGGCAAATGGGAAGCGGCCCCGTCACTTTACGAACCACAATCGAATGGTGTCGATCAGGCGCCGCCACCAACCCCCTCCCTGTACTGCTTTCAGCGGATGCAGGGGTTTCGTGTCCAGCGTCTGATTGCCGGCCAGCACGCGCAACGTGCCCAAATTGATCTCCGCGGCGATCGGCGCGATCAGGCGCGGCGGCACGTCGGTGTCCGTCTTGATGTCGGCTACGCCGCGCGGCAGAGTGATGTAGAGATCATCCCTGATGCCGAGATCGACGGTGGGGCTCTGCCCCTTCCACAC
>DATLVV010000041.1:0-3560 GCA_035577165.1 Steroidobacteraceae bacterium
CCACACCGCCGACGCCCCCGACACCTCCGACTCCTCCCACACCTCCAACGCCTCCGCCGGCGCGGACGAAGTTGTTGTTGTGATTGATATAGACGTTGCTACCACCCCACCCGCAGCCGTAGCCCCAGCCGCCGCTCATCCACGCGCCCATGGCGAAGCCGAAAGTGAAGGAGACAAAGGCGGCGCCCGGGGGGTAGTACGGGTAGTAGATGGGTGGGTACGGGTAGATCGGCGCACCGTAGACGACAACCGGGTCGTAAGAGGGCACATAGACGACCTGGGGGTTCGTTTGCTCGATCACTATGACTTGCTGACCGCTCTCCACGGGCTTGGTCTCGACCTTCTGTTCCTCGCTCGACTTGAGAGTTCCCTTCTCCTGCGCCTTCTTGCGCATTCGTTGGACCGCATCCATCACATCCTTCTGCTGCGAGAGAAAGGCGTTGCCGAGATCCGTGGTCCACTGGATGTCGTTGGCGAGGCGATTCACTACATCCGGCAGTGCGGCCATCGACTGGATGCTGGGGTCCCACGGCTCCTTGGCAACGGCGTCGGCGAGCGCCTTGTCCTTCAAGCCGGCGTTTTTCTTGAGCCACTGCTGCAGTTGAACCACCTCGAGCGGATAGGTACAGGCGGCCAGGGTCTGGGCGAGCAAGGGGTCGGGGTAAAGCGCAATCGGCGCCACCAGCGAGTCGAGCTGATCCGGCGGTACCTTTACCGCCTGCGCCGCGGGTGGCGACGCCGTGTTTGCCGGTGGCTCGGCGGCCCACGCGACACCGCTTCCGATCAGCGCTGCAACTAGAGCCACCACCAGGCGGTGGAAACCGCCATTCGAAACGCGGGGTCTGGTGTTCATGATCGTTGTTCCGTCCGACAACTGGCTCTCCGCACAAGGCCGCGGCGGTGCGCACGCGCAAAGCCGATGTTCCAGCCTAAGCAACAGATAGGCGCCCTGGAATCAGACTTAGGTCCGATAAGTCGCCACAGCTGCGGGGCGCTACCAGTTCGGGTTCGGCAGCTCGCTGAACACTTCGCGCAGCGCGAAGCCCCAGCGCTTGCGGATCATGTTGAAGTATTCGTTATCCACATCGATGCTGATATGGGTGGCGAGCTTGAACTCGTCGCGGCGGATGATGGCGAGATCCAAGGGCGGCCCCACGGTCAAATTGGAGCGGATGGTCGAGTCCATGGAGACCAGCGCGCACTTGGCGGCCTGGGCGAGACTGCTGCTGCGGGAAATGACCCGGTCGATGATGGGTTTGCCATACTTCGACTCGCCGATCTGAAAATACGGCGTGTCGGTGGTGGACTCGATGAAATTGCCGGCTGAGTAGATGTGAAACAGCCGCGGCTCCTCGCCCTTGATCTGGCCGCCCAAGATGAACGTGCCGTTGAATTCGTGGCCGAGCTCGCGCAGTGACTCGGCATCGCGTTCGTGAATTTCGCGCAGCGCATCGCCCACCACCCGCGCGGCATTGAACATGTTGGAGGCCTGCATGAAGCGCGTCGGTCCATCGGAACCAACCGGCGGTTGGTGCAGCAGGTTGACCACGGCCTGGGTGATGGCGAGATTGCCCGCCGACAGCAGCACCAGCACCCGGTCATGCGCCTGCGGAAACGTGGCCATTTTGCGGAACGTGTTGATTTGATCGACACCGGCGTTGGTCCGCGAATCGGACAGCATCACGAGCCCGGTGTCGACCAGCAAGCCGACGCAGTAAGTCATGGCCCGAAATTCTACATCAGCGGCTCTGGTTGCGCCGGTGCAGCAATGCGCAGATGTGATGAGGTTCGCTACTGCTGCTGTTGCTGCTGGGCCGACTCCGCCACCAGCACGTTGGCTTGCATTTTCTCGCCGCCGCCGCCCTGGCGCACGCCGCGCACCGGCGCCGCATCCAAGTAGTCGCGGCCCACGGCCAGGCGGCAATAAGTGCGCACGGCGGGGCGCTTGTGGGTCACGTCCATGCTCAGCCAACCGATTTCCGAGCCCAACCACACATCCACCCAGGCATGGCTGGCGGCGTCGCTGGCATCCCCGGTGTACAAATAGCCGCTGACGTATCGCGCCGGCATGCCGACCGCGCGGGCCGATGCAATGAACACATGAGCGTGGTCCTGGCAAACGCCCTCACCACTGCGAAACGCGACCGAAGCGGGATCCTGAACATCGCTGGTGCCCGGCTTGTAGCGCACCGCGCCGAACACGGCTTCCGCCAGGGCTTGCGCGCGGAGCCGCGGCTCGGTCACGCCGTCCAAGGTGCCTTGGGCAAACGCACGCAGCTCATCATTGGGCGCGGTCAGCGGCGTCGAGGCGAGGTAGGCGAGCGGCGAGAGCGGACCGTCATCCTGCCGCCCTTCGATGTCGACGGTCTCGACCACGCCGCGCACCACGATCTGGATTTCACGGTGCGGCTCCTCGATGGTGAGCAAGTGCGTGATATTGCCGTGCGCATCGACTTGCTCGAGGCGGCGCCCGGGGGCGCTGATGGTCCACGACAGCGCGCGCTGGCTCAAGTCGCGGCGCGGCGTGAGGTGCAGGCTCTGAACGCTGTACTTGACGGGCCGCTCGTAACGGTACCGCGTCTCGTGCCGAATGTGCAGCTGCATGCGTCACGCCTCCGCTGGGGCCAGCAAAAAGTCCGCTGCGATGCGCTCGCCCAGATCGCGCATCCGCGACAGAAAATCTTCGAAGAAGCGCGGCAGACCGCCGGCGGCGATGGCCTCCATGCGGCTGAAATGCAGCATGGCATGGACTTCGCCGGCGCGCCGCACCGTTTCCGCTGAATGCTCGTTCGCCACCGACTTCAAGTTCTGATAGACCTCGTGGCAGCAACGCAGCAGCGAACGCGGCATGTCATTGCGCATGATCAAGAGCTGCGCGACTTTGAGCGGCGTGACCACATCGCGGTAGACGCGCCGGTAGACCTCGAAAGCCGACAGGGCCCGCAGCAGCACGCTCCATTTCAAGGGATCGGGCACGATGCCGGCGGCGGCGCCGGGAATGAGATCACCCTGGTGGGCGGTGAGGATGCGCGCCGTGCCGTCGGCGCGCTCGAGAAAGGTGCCGATGCGCGAGAAGTGAAAAGCTTCATCGCGCATCATGGTGCCGACGATGACGCCGCGGGTGAGGTGCGAGCGCTCCTTGACCCACTCGACGAAGTAGCCGATGTCGGCCGCGGGTGAACGCCGCGCGGCCACCGACCGCAGCTCGAGCCAGGTGGAATTCAATGTTTCCCAGAGTTCCGAGGTCAGCGAGCCGCGCACGGCGCGGGCATTCTCGCGGGCCGCGCGCAGGCAGCAGAAAATACTGCCGTCATAGTCGCGATCCAAGCTCACGAACTGGAACACGGCATCGGGTTCGACGGCGTCGTGCCGCTTGCGGAAGGCGTCCTCCATACGCAGCGCCGTCATGGTCGAACTCAAGGATTGCGCCAGGGTCTCATCGGAGTGCGGCAGCAGCGACATTTGATAGTGGGCATCGACCAGGCGCGCCAGGCTTTCGGCGCGTTCGATGTAGCGCGACATCCAGTACAGGTGATCGGCGGTGCGGCTCAGCATCTAAG
>DATLVV010000042.1:0-2392 GCA_035577165.1 Steroidobacteraceae bacterium
TGCGAGGTGAACAGATAGGGCTTGCCGCTGCTTTCTTTGCCTTGATAGAGGATGTGATCGGAGCGCGACAAGCGTGACCAACCGAGCTCGTATTGGAAACCGAGCCGGGTGAGCGGCTCGTAGTTGGACAGAGTCACCGAAGGCGCCGTGGGCGATTCGGTGCTGATCAGCATGCTGCTGTCGGTAGCCGGGGACAGCCAGTGATCGCGGTAGCCGATATCGAGCTGCGCCCAGTTGAAGCCCAGGCTCAACATCGAACCGGTGGGGACGGTACGGCCGCTGTAGGCAATCGCGCCGCCGCTCAGCAGCAGGTAGTCATTCGGCTGCACATAGCCTTGGGCGGAGAATTCCCAGGAACTGTTCACCGGCATCCCGTGAGAGTTCGGCACCACTCCGCCGTCGTTGTCGTGCGTGACGGCGCCGGTCGCGCTCGCGTGAGTCACGGCATAGTCGCGCGAGTAGCGCTGCAGGTACCTCTTGACCTTCGTGCACAGAGGTTTGTCCACCTTGCACGCCTGCGGCAGCGCGTCCAGCACCAATTGCACCGCAAACGGCCGCTTGAGGATGGGTTCGTCCGCGAGAATCAGCACTCGCTCGATCTGCCGTTCCATTTCGGGTTCGAGATTGAGCGGCAAGTAGGCGCTGACTCCGCCTGCCAGGGCACTTTGCGACAGCGAGGCCAGCGCGGAAACAAGCACAATTCCGGGCCTCAATGCCTTGATCCAGGACACCACGATGTTCAATGTCTCCGTCGGACGCCGCTTAATCGTCTCAGTACACGATAGTACGCGTCGGACGGTCAAGGTCTTTGTGATGTCGCTGGCACTGGCCGGCCGGAAATATTAGGCTTGCATTTCGACAAACCTTCTCGCCAGGAACGATGGTGTACTTACCCGCGTATTTCAAGGAATCCCGAGCCGAGGTGATGCACGCGCTGATGCGCGAGCGGCCGCTCGCGACGCTGGTGACGCTGTGCGAATCGGGGCTGGTGGCAAACCACATTCCGGTCGAGACTCTGTCCGAGCCCGCGCCGCTTGGCATGATCCGAGGGCATGTGGCGCGCGCCAATCCCTTGTGGCGGGAGTATCGAGCGGGCTCCGAAGCGCTGGCGATATTCCAGGGACCGCAGGCGTATGTTTCACCGTCCTTCTACCCGGCCAAGAAGGACACCGGAGAGGTGGTCCCCACGTGGAACTACGCGGTGGTGCAGGCGCGCGGCACCTTCCGCTTCATCGAGGACAGGGCGTGGCTGCTGGCATTGGTGATGCGCTTGACCAATGCGCATGAGGCCTCCCGGCCGGCACCCTGGAAGGTCGGCGACGCACCGCCGCCCTACATCGAGAAAATGCTGTCGCTGATCGTCGGCTTCGAGTTCTCGATCGTCGATTTAACCGGCAAGTGGAAAATCAGTCAGAATCATCCCGCCGCCAATCGGGAAGGTGTGGTGAAAGGCTTGAGCGGCGCCGCCGATGCCGACGGCCGCGAAATCGCGGCGCTGCTCTCGTCATTCAACGACGAGCGGCGCCATGAGCCGCACGAATAGCGGCGGCGCGCGGCAAACCGCGAAGCCGCGGGCCGTCATCGAGACCGGGCGATTGGTGCTGCGGCATCTCGTGCCCGACGACGCCGGATTCATCCTCGAGCTGCTGAACGAAGCGGCGTTCATCCGATTCATCGGCGACAAAGGTGTGCGGACCTTGTCCGACGCCCGCGAATACCTGCTGCAGGGACCGATCGACAGCTATGAACGGCACGGCTTTGGCCTGTACGCGGCCTGCCTTCGCAGTGGAACGCCGATCGGGATTTGCGGCTTGGTCAAGCGCGACGGCCTCGCCGACGCCGATGTCGGGTTCGCGTTCTTGGCGCGACATTGTCTGCAGGGATTCGCCACCGAGTCCGCGGCGGCGGTATTGGCCCACGCAAGGCAAAACTTGCGGCTGCAGCGCGTCGTCGCCATTACGGCGCCGGACAACCGTGGGTCGATCGCCGTGCTCGAGAAAATCGGACTCAGGTTCGAGCGGTTGATCCGGCTCGCCGAAGGCAGCGCCGAACTCAATCTGTACGGAACCGCGCAAGCCGCGATCCCTGCATGAATTCGACGGCATCGGTGCTGGGAACCCTCTATGTCCTGTCGGAGCTGGCTCTCATGTTCGAGAAGCGCGCCAAATCCGGCGAGTCGCGGCTCGAGGATAAGGGTTCGCTGCATCTGCTTTGGATCGTGATCTTCGCCAGCGTCGCCCTGGCATTCAATCTCGAGTACTCGTTTCCCGCGGCGGCCATGAATGCGGCGCCGACGCTGCGTTATCTCGGAATCGCTCTTTTCGTGTCCGGCCTTGCGCTGCGCTGGTATGCCATCGTGCATCTCGGGCGATTCTTTACGGTCAATGTGTCG
>DATLVV010000043.1:0-9122 GCA_035577165.1 Steroidobacteraceae bacterium
TAGTTCTCGATGTAACCCGCAGGCAAGCCGATCCAATCGCGCAGCGGCGGTGCTTTGCCGTCCATGTTGACGAAGATGAGACCGCCGATGACGTCGCAGCGCACTTCGCGCAAACCCGGCCGGTGCGCAATCAGGCGGGGATCGAAGGTTGCCTCATCGGTGATATTCTCGAGCTTGCCGTCGCAAGCGAATTGCCAGCCGTGGAACGCGCAGGTGAACTTGGCGACGCTGCCGCGGTCGTTGAGCGATATTCGATTGCCGCGGTGAGGACATACGTTGTAGAAGGCCTTGATCGAAGCGTCGTCCTGCCGGACCACCAGGATCTCTTCATGACCGATCTCGAACACTTGGTAGTCGCCGGATTCCGGGAGGTCGGGAGTGACTCCGGCCAGAAGCCAGACGCGCGGCCAAAGGAATTCCCATTCCTTTTTCATGAAGTCTGTCGAGGAGTAACGCGCTGGATCGGGTACGTCGAGTCCGTTGTCGATCGAAGGTTGCTTCGCTTCCAGTGAATCGGCAGGCGCGCGCAGGCTCATGGGCCATTCGACTTTATAATTGACTGACACGTGGGACCTCCGTCGGCACTTGCGGGCGATGGTAGCAGTGCGGTGTCCTTAAAACAATCAGGGCTGACTGTTTTTAACGGGAACCGGCGCTGCAGTAGCCGGCGACGCCGCAGATTTCAAGCTTGCATTGATTTCCCGCGGTGTCGGATTGCGCCGCAAGGTGAGGCCGCCGTTGATTTGCAGCACCTGTCCCGTGACAAAGCTCTCTTCGGTGGCGAGCCACAACGCAGCGTTGGCAATGTCCGCTGCCGTTCCAATTCGGCCCAACGGATACTCCTTGATAAACGCTTCCTGCAGTCCGGGAATGCTCATCTCATGCGCCGTCATGGGACTGCCGGTGAGTCCCGGTGCGATGGAGTTGACGCGGATGCCCTTCGAGCCGAACTCGTTCGCGAAGCAGCGCACCAGCGCGTCGCCGGCCGATTTTGTCGCGATATAGGCTGCATGGTTGTAGAGCAGAGCGTAAGCGGACGCCGACGACATTTGCACGATTGAGCCGCCGCGCCCCGCCGCCATCTGCGCGACCATGCTCTGCAGGAAGAAATACACACCCTTGAATTGCAGGGCACAGAGCTTGTCGAGCTCCTCTTCTTTGACGTCGAGCAGCTTTGTCATCGGCGCCCAGCCGGTGCAATTGACCGCAATGTCGAGGCTTCCAAAGCGTTCCACCGCGAAGCGGGCGAGGGTCGTCACGTCGGCACTGCGTGTGATGTCGCACACGCAGTGTTGTCCGCCGAGTTCCTCGGCGAGCGCCCGCAGCTTCGCTTCGGTTCGACCGGCCACGACGACTCGCGCGCCCTCGCTTGCGAAACGGCGTGCGATGGTTTGTCCCATGTTGCCTTCCCCGGCGGCGCCCAAGACCACCGCGACTTTGCCGTTGATGCGTCCCATAGTGGATCCTATTGCAAGTGGTGAAGATGAATCGCGGTATCAGACATGCAAGCGGCGCAGCGGCTCGGTGCCGTCCCAGCCCTCCGCGGCGCGCCGCACATAACGGTAGAACTTGAGCAGATCGCCGGCCGGCTCGTAGAGTTCGATCATATGGCCGAGTTTGCTCGACGCATCGAGCATGGCAAAGTTCGTACCCGTCGCCGTGCAGGCTTCGAGAGCAATGTCGCCGCCTGCACCGCGCGCCTCATCCAGCGCTTCCAGCAGGTCGGGAACGAAGCGCGCGATATGGTGCAAGCCGATGGCGTCGCGGGTAAACAGATCACGCAGCACGGACGGCGTATCGTCATGCTGGGTAATGAGCTCGATCATCAGTTCGCCCGCCTGGCCGTAGGCCGAACTATGATCGAATCGTGCGGGGGCGCCGCGGTAAATGCATTTTGATAGAGGAATGTGTTCGATCAAAAAAAACGGGCCCCAGCCGAAGGCGCGCGCATAGCCGTGCGCCGCCCGTTCCGGATCGGGAACGTGGTATGCAATCTGAACCGGTTTGAAGGTGTCGAGAGTCACGACGAATTTCGGCCCGTCTAAAGCCGCCGCAGCGGCCGGGTGCCGTCCCAGTTGACGCTTGCTCGGCGTACTTTCTCGAAAAAGGCCTCGACGGCGGCACCGGTCTCGATCAACTCGATCATGCCGCCGGCCTGCCGGTCGGTGTTGATATACGCGAACCGCATGCCGTTCGCCGTCCCACCCCATTGTACCGGCTCGATACCGAACGGCCGCAAGCGTTCGAGGTGCTCATCGAGCGATGCCGTCATAACGCCAAGATGCTGCAGCCCCTCTCCGTGGCGTGCCAGGAATTCCGTGTAAATCGACGCTGCCGTATCGTGCTGCACGATCAGCTCGATTTGGACATCGCCCCATTGCGCGATCGCAACCGACATGTCGATCGCCAACGGCGCGCCGCGAAAATACACCGGTCCGAATTGAACGTGATCGAGCAGATAGAACGGTCCGACGCCGATCTTGGTGGTCCAATGCTCCACGGCTGCGTTCAGGTCGCGAACGACGAGCGCGTTCTGCACGATCGGACCGAAGTGCGGCAGCACGGGCGGCATGCGGGACCTCAGGTAAGGCCCAGTTCCGCGATCAGCGTCTCGCGAAGCCGGAATTTTTGAATCTTGCTCGAGGACATCGGCCAATCATCGATGAAACGCACCACGCGCGGTACCTTGAAGGCCGCGACCTCGCGCTTGCAGAAACTCACCAGTTCCGCTTCGGTGGCGCTGCTTCCCGGCTTGAGTTCGACAAATGCGGCGGGTACTTCCGCATATTTCGCATCAGGAATACCGACCACCTGAGCGAGCTTTACGGCCGGATGGCGGCCGAGCAGGGCCTCGATTTCCGCCGCAGCCACGTTCTCGCCGCCCACCTTCAGCATGTCCTTGTACCGACCATGGAACATGATGGTCCCGTGCTCGTCGAGTGAGCCAATGTCGCCCGTATGAAACCAACCCTCGCGGTCGATGGCCTGGGCAGTTTTCTCGGCGTCCTTGTGGTAGCCCTCGAGCAGGCTATAGCCGCGCACCAGTACTTCTCCCCGCTGGCCCGTGGGTGCTTCGTGGCCCGATTCGGGCTCCACGATGCGCACTTCGAGCCCGGGCAGCGGTTTGCCCAGCCGCGTAATGCGCAGCGGTTCCGCTTCCTCCGGTGAACCGGTGCACACGGTGCCCGCCGTCTCCGTCATGCCGAAACTGCCGACCTGCAGCGCCTGCGGCATCGCGCGCATGATCGACTCCGCGACGGCCGGCGGCTGCACGGCAAAATTGGAATTCATGAGCTTGATGCGTGAAAGATTCGTGCGCGTGAAATTAGGATGGTAGATCAGTCCCTGCATGATGGTGACGAAGCAGGGATAGGTTGCGGTCACCTCGTAGCGTTCGAGCATATCGAGGGCGATGCCGGCGTCGAAGTAGCTCATCGTCAGATACGTGCCGCCGACGTCGAAGATCGCGAGCATGGGCAGTACCGAGGCGATGTGGAACATCGGCAGCGGCGACCAAAAACGGTCCTCGTGAGTGAGCCGGTAGCGATGACGTCCGAGCGCGATGGAGTTACGGACCTGTGCTTCGTGGGTGATGAGGCAGCCTTTGGGATTGGCCGTGGTTCCCGACGTATAGAGCATGAGACCCACGTCCCGCACGCGCACACCCAGTCGAGCGAGGTGTACGTCTCTTTCCGGTATCGTATCGGCTAGATCGTCGAATTCGCTCTGCGGCAGGAAGCCCGGTGATGGGGTCTTTCCCATCAGCACGATGTTGCGCAGAGTGGGCGTGCCGGCGAGCCGCAACCGCCGCGGATCGGCTTGCGCGGCGAGGCCGGGTAGGGCGCCCGACAAGCGTTCGACGAAGCTCACTTGCTCGGCAACGGCGTCCGTCGTCACGAGTGTGGCGATGTCGCCGTTTGCCATGACATAGGCCAATTCGTGCGATCGATAGCGCGCATTGATCGGCACTACCACGGCGCCGCACAAGGCAGCCGCAAAAAATATCTCGACGAACGCCGGACAGGTGTGCATCAAGATGCCGACGTGATCGCGCGGCTTCACCCCGAGCGCCTGCAAGCTTCGGGCGCGCCGCAGAGCTTGCGCGGCCAGCTCCTGGTATGTGTAGCGTGCGTCCGGGAAGACCAGTGCCAGTGTGTCGGGATAGCGATCGGCGGCGCTGAGCAACAGGTCGCCCATGGTCGTGACGGAGATGCGAAGGGTCGATAAGTCTTCGCCGCCCTCTGCCGCGGAAGTCTTTTTTGTTCCAGCCATAGTGTCGGGCCTGAAGCAGATGTTAAGTTCGACAGTAACACGACAGCATGATAAAAAAACAGTCAGTACTGTTTCTTTTCTGTGTTGCGCTGCCTATACTTGTGACCTAAATGAGCATACGCCTGCCTCTAGATCCGCCGAAACTGTGGGGAATGACGGATGAACAACTCGCCGCGTGGCCGCTGTCTTTCCGTGACGACGCCATGGCAGGACAGGTGTGCTTGGTCTCGGGCGGCGGCAGCGGAATGGGACGAGCCATTGCCTATGTATTGACTCGCCTGGGTGCCGAGGTGGTGATCTGCGGCCGCCGGGCCCACATGCTGGAGGAGACAGCGGCCGGAATCGAAAAGCACCTCGGCAAGAAGATCATCACTCGCGCCATGACCATTCGCGAGCCGGATGAGGTCAAGGCGCTGCTCGACGAAACCTGGGAACGATTCGACCGGCTGGATGTGCTGGTCAACAGTGCCGGGGGTCAATACCCGCAGGCCGCCATCGACTTCAGCGTCAAGGGCTGGAATGCGGTGATCGATACGAATCTGAACGGTTCCTGGTACATGATGCAAAACGCGGCCCTGCACTGGCGCGCTCGCGCGCGCGGCGGTTCGATTGTGAACATCGTCGCGGTCGTCTCCCGCGGCATGCCCCAGGTGGCGCACACGGCCGCAGCCCGTGCCGGCGTCATTTACTTGAGCAAGACGCTGTCGGTGGAATGGGCGCCCCTCAACATTCGCGTCAATTGCGTAGCGCCGGGATCGATCGCCACTGACGGGCTCAACGTTTACCCGCGCCAAGCCGCCGAGACATTTGCGATCTCCAATCCCATGAAACGGCTCGGGGACGTCATGGACATCGCCCAGTCCGTGGTCTATCTCAGCGCGCCCACCGGAAAATTCATTACCGGAGAAGTGCTGACGGTCGATGGCGGCCGGCAGAACTGGGGTGAGGATTGGCCCGGCGGCATACCGGACTATTTTCGGGTGCCGGGACGCTAAGCCGCCGCGGCCGGGTTGGCGGCGGTTGCGAAGGGACAGTAGCTCTCGCGCTCCACCAGATCGAGCACGAAGGATAATTTGGCCATTCCCGAGATCACGGCCATCGCGGTGCCGAGCTCGAGGATTTGGGCCTCTGTGAAACTCGCGCGCAGGCTCTTGAAAAGCTCCGGCGACATTCGGCCGTCCATATTCGACAGTGCAATCTGTTCGGCATAGCCGATGACCGCGCGTTCCGCGGGGGCGAACGGTTCAGCACTGCCGTCGATGAGGGCGTCGATCTGCGCCTGCGTGAATCCCGCCTCCAGAGCGCCGGGAACGTTCTGCTTGTTGCAGGTACGGCAGCCGTGAATCAGCGATAGTTTGAGGCGCGCCAGCTGCTTGTAACGCTGCTCGACTTTACCGCCGAAGAACACTTTGGCATAGAACTGCTGCATGACGAATTCGAGCATCTCGGGGGCTTGCGAAAACACCTCGACGAACGTGGCATCGCCCGTGAGCTTGTTCAACATGTCCCACGCCGGCTGCCATGGAGGTGCCATTTGGCTGCGGTCGGTGCGCGTGAAAAGTGTGTCGGTCATGACGATGCCCCTTGTGGTTTATGCGGACAATAATCCAAGAATGGAGACACTGGCGATGTTGCGGTTCGGGATCCCGCCGAGGTTATGGGTGAGGCCGATCGCGGGGCCGTTGCCGGAACGGCCGCGGAGCTGCCGGTCGCCGGCGCGCCCGAGCAGTTGCAGATAGATCTCGTAGGCCATGCGCAGGCCCGTAGCGCCGATGGGGTGGCCGAAGCATTTGAGACCGCCGTCGATTTGGCACGGAACCGCGCCGTCCCGATCGTAACGGCCGTCGAGCACGTCGTGCGGTGCGCGTCCTGCATCGGAGAAGCCGAGATCCTCCATCAGCACGAGCTCGGTAATCGAAAAACAATCGTGCACCTCGATGAGATCGATCTGTTCGCGCGGATTTCGGATATCCGCCTCCGCATAGGCGCGGCGGGCGGCGAGCGGTGTGGTCAGAGTGTGGCTTCCGTCCCACGACTGATGCCCCATCTCGACACCGTTGCTGGGGGCGAGCTGCATCGCCTGCACCGACACCAAATCGCGCTTACCCAGGCTGCGCGCGAGTTCCGGAGTGGTCACGATGGCGCAAGCCGCGCCGTCGCTGACCCCGCAGCAGTCGAGCACGCCCAGCGGATACGAAATGATCGGCGCGTCGAGCACCTGCTGCGCCGTTATGCGGTTGCGTAAGTGCGCCTTGGGGTTCCTGGTAGCGTTCTCATGGCTCTTGCAGGAGATGTGAGCCATGGCGCGCTTGAGTTCCGCCATCGAATAGCCGTGGCGCTCGGCGTACGCGCTCGCGAGTTGCGCAAACGCACCCGGCGCCGTGCTGGTCGGCAGGTACAGATCCTCGAATGTTCCCTTGGTGCGCTCGGGCAGCCCGCTGAAACCCGTATCCTTGAGCTTCTCGACCCCCATTGCGAGTGCGATATCGCAGGCGCCGGCGGCCACCGCGTACACCGCTCCGCGCAGCGCCTCGGTGCCCGTGGCGCACAGGTTCTCGACGCGAGTCGTGGGTACATTGGGCAGTCGCAGCGCCATGGACAGAGGCAGCGAGGACTTGCCGGTGCTCTGCTCATCGAAGAACACCCCAAGCCACGCGGCGTCGATGCGGTCGCGCGCAATGCCGGCGTCAGCGAGCGCCTCCTCGAAGGACTCGACCATCAAGTCGTCCGGTCCCGAGGCCCAACGCTCCCCAAACCGGGAGCAGCCCATGCCGGCAATCACTACTTTGTCTTTGATTCCGCTTGCCATGTTCGTGGTCTGTCGCCCTTTAGGCCGTGGTGGCCTTCCAGAAATAGCGGCGGAAACCTCGTGTGCCGTCCTCATCCTTGATGCGATACACGAAACGCACGGTATCGTTGACCTTGAGTTCGCCGGACATAAGATCGGTGAATTCCATCAGTAGGTTGCCGCCCTCGGCGAATTCGACGTTGCCGTACAAGTAGGGCGGGCGTGACGCAAAGGCCTGCCAGTCCTCGGTGAACGACTTGACCCGCCCGCGCGAATCGGCGAGCCGATGCGGCCGTTGAGTGTCGCTCGCCCGGCAGTCGGGATTGACGCAGACGCGAGACAGAGGAAACTGAACCGCTCCGCACCGCTCGCAGCGGCCGCCCTTGAAGGCGCTCAGCGCTTCGCGTTTGCGGTATGCCACCGTGTGCGCGGTGCGCTGATCGCGTTCCGCACGCATTCCGAAGTCCACATCGAGCAAGCCGCGATGCGACAGATAACGCACGTAGCAGGACTCGTCGCGCTTACGGGCAAGCGCATCGGCCAATACAGGCCCGCCCTCGCGCACGCCGGCTTCTGCGCGCAGCAGCACGGCATCGACGCCCTGGCCGATGCCGATCATCACGATCAGGTCTCCGGGCGCCGCGGCTTCCAGTGCACCGGCCAGCAGCAACAGGGGCAGCGCGACACCGGCATCGCCGCATTCGGCCAGTACCCGTTCGTCACGTCGCGCCGTTTGGAGTCCGCAGGCCTCTGCGAGACGTTTCGCCGTGGCGGTACCGGTGGGTACGGCGAAATGACGCACGGCGTCGCTTCGTATGTTCGCTTCCGCGAGCAGTTCCGCCACCACGTTCGGCATCCGCAGCAGCAATTCATCCCGGACCCAGCGCTCCTCGAGCGCGTAGTCGAAATTTGCTCCGCTCATCCGATAGTGGTCGACGAAGTCGCTGGCCACGCTCCGGGCGGCGAGTACCGTCGCGAGTGCCGTGGGACTCGAAGGCCCGAGCAGGAGCGCCGCCGCGCCATCGCCGTAGGTCGCTTCCTGCGGGCTGCCGGCGCGGGTCAGCCGCGCATCGCTGGCCACCAGCAAGGCGGCAGTCCGGCAGGCTCCGCGCGCGGCGTTGATGAAACCGCTGGTGCCGGCGCGCAAGGACGCGCCGAGATTCAGCGCCTCGATCGAGTCCGGAAGATCGAGCGCTGCCGCGAGCACGATGGCATTGTCGCGGTCGGCGAAGGGTGCGGTCGTGGAGCAAAGCACAATCGATTGCGGCGAGGCGCCGGCGGCGCAGGAGCGCGCGGCTTCCACGGCCATCGTGAGGCTGTCTTCATCCCAATTGCATATCGCACGGGCGCCGCTCGGGACGCTGCGGCCGGGCGGGATGGCCCAGGCCATGGCCGCCGCGATCACCGACCGCGCTATGCGGAGTTTCGGCACATGCACGCCGACGCGCAGAATGGCTCCGAATTCGGTCACCTCGAGCGACCCTTAGTTTTCATAGAACCGCTCGAGCAAAGGCTCGACGCGCAGATGCTCGGGTACTCGATCGCGGCCGATGCGGCGGTCGAGTTCCTCATGCCAGTGATAGATTCGCCGCTCCTGATAGTTGAGCGGTATGCCGCGAAAACCCGGCGACATCAGCGACTCTTGGATCTGCGGACCGAATTGCAGATCCTCATCGAGAATTCGCTCGAAGTTCGCAATGCGCGTCTGCCACAATTCCGGGAGCGGACCGCCGCCCCAGTCGGGCGCGAACCAGTGGCATTCGATGCGCATGCTGTTGTCGGATGTCGGCCAGAACAACAGGAAGGGGACCCCGCTCGGATCCACCGGTGCGACCAGATTTGGATAGAAGTTGAAAGACGGATTGTTTTTCGAGGACACCACCGTGGCCGACTCGATATGCCGCAAGCCGCGCGTGCCGGGGTCTTGCCAATCAGGACGACGGTTCGGTGTCACCATGATGGAGTGGCCGTTGCGGTACAAGGCAATGGTGGTGCCGCGGTGGTCGAGGAAGCGGTCCACGGTGCCCTGATGAATCGATTTCAAATGATAGACTTCGAGAAA
>DATLVV010000044.1:0-4051 GCA_035577165.1 Steroidobacteraceae bacterium
GCTGTGCGATCATGAAGACAACCAGGCTGAGAGCACTGATCTCGGTGGCTTGATCCTTGGAAAATCCGCTGGTGTTGGTCAAAAACTTCTGCATATACGTCGTATAGACGTAAAAGATCACGGAGCCGCCGACGCTGAAGCCCATAACGGTCAAGGCCTCGCGTGGATGATCGCGGAACAGGCGGCGCACGCCTCGATCCAGGGTTGCGTCGGAATCGGCGCGCACGAACGATTGGGATTCTGGTATTCGGCGCCGCAGCCAATACGCGACCATGGCCAACGCTGCGCCGATGACGAAGGGTATTCGCCACCCCCACTGCGCCATGGCCGCCTTCGGCAGCAGGTGCTGCAATACGATCAACACCGCCAATGCGGTCAATTGGCCGCCGATCAACGTGACATAGTGGAAACTGGACCAGAAGCCGCGATATTTGCGTCCCGCCATTTCACTGATGTAGGTGGCGCTTGCACCGTACTCACCGCCGAGAGACAGCCCCTGGAAGACGCGGGCCAGCAGCAATGCGATCGGAGCCGCGTCGCCGATGGTTGCCGCTCCCGGCGTGGCCGCGATCGCCAGCGATCCACCGCACATCATGGTTACCGACAGGGTGAGCGCGATCTTGCGGCCGACCCGATCCGCATACCTTCCCATCAACCATGCGCCGAGCGGGCGCGCAAGGAATCCGACGGCAAACACGGCTGCCGTCTGTAGGAGCTGCGCCGTCTGATCTCCCTTGGGGAAAAAGATCGGCGCGAAGTACAACGCGTTCGCCGAGTATGTGTACCAGTCGAACCACTCAACCAGATTGCCGGCCGAGCCGCCGAGTACTGCACTGATGCGCGACGCGCCAGGTTTGCTCACAGTCGTATGTCTTCCCGCATTTGCCTGGCCGCTCGCGGGATTATATACAACGCGTGCGCCGGGACTCTGTAGAATGCATTTACTTCCATGAGCCCATTGACCGCATTTCGCAACGACATCCCCTTCGTCAAGGACCTTGGCATCGAATTCATCAGCGCCGAGAACGGACATGCGCTCCTCGCGCTCGATCTGACCCCGCGGCATTTGAACAGCTGGAATGTCGCACATGGGGGTGTGCTGATGACGCTGCTTGATGTGGCCATGGCGGCTGCCGGCCGCACCCTGGATCCTGCCGCAGGCGGCGGAGTGACCGTGGAAATGAAAACCAACTTCCTCCAGCCGGCCAACGCGGGTACGCGTCTCCTGGCGTCGGGCCATGCCTATCATCGTTCCAGCGCGATGGCATTCTGTGACGGTGAGGTGCGCGACACGGAGGAGCGTCTCATTGCCAAGGCGATGGGAACATTCAAATACCGCAATCTGTGACGGACCTGCCGGGCCATGCAACGAGTCATCCTGCACCACTATCCAAACTCGCCCTTCGCGGAAAAGATTCGGCTGATCCTGGGATCAAAACGCCTGCACTGGGCGTCGGTACTGATTCCCGCCGTCATGCCCAAGCCTGATGTCGTGGCCCTGACCGGCGGCTACCGCAAGACGCCGATTCTGCAATTGGGCGCGGATATCTACTGCGACACGGCGCTGATCGCCGATGTCATCGAGACCCTGGCGCCCGAACCGTCCCTGTATCCCGCCGGGGTCGCGCCGGCCTCGCGAACGCTGGCCCAATGGGCGGACTCGACTCTATTCTGGGCCGCGATTCCCTATACGCTGCAACCCGCCGGCTTCGCGTACATGTTCAGGGATGCGCCGCCCGAAGCCGCCAAGGCGTTCGCCGAAGACCGCAAGAGCTATCGCGCAAACATACCGCGCATGCGCGGCCCGGAGGCACATGCCGCACTCTGTCTGTATCTCGATCGGCTCGACGCAATGCTCGGCGATCAAAGCTACTTCTTCGGAGCGCGGCCCAGCATCGCCGATTTTTCGGTCTATCACTGCCTCTGGTTCGTTTCGCGGGTCGCACCCGTGGCGGCAGTCCTCGACCCCTTCCACCGCATCCAGGCTTGGCGCGAGCGAATGCGCAACATCGGCCATGGCACTCACGAGATCCTCGACAGCAGTGCCGCGATTGCGCTCGCTCACGCGTCGAGTCCCGCGCACGCCGCCGGAGTGCACGGTGAGTTCCACGACATCGCGGCCGGTGAAAGCGTGGTGGTCGCGGCCACCGACACGGGCACCGAGCCCATCGAAGGTACTCTGTACGCCGCGACCCGCGATCGCATCTCGATCGCGCGCGAGGATGGGCGTGCCGGGCGGGTAGTGGTGCATTTTCCGCGGCTGGGTTTCGAGCTTCGCCGTGCAGCCGCCGGCAAACAATCGACGGGGTAGATCATGAGCGCAAAACAATCTTTCGCGAGACTGAGTGGACTTCAGAGGATCGCCGGGCGGCTGGTGCAATCCAGCGGCAGCTCGTGCATCAGCGTGTCGGACCCGGCAACCGAGGAGCGGCTCGGACAAATTGCGGATGCGACTGCGGCGGACGTCGATCAGGCGGTCGCGGCAGCCAACGCGGCACAGCGCGGGTGGCGCGCTGTGAACCACCATCGGCGCGCCGAGATGCTGCACGAGGTGGCGCGCCAGGTCATGGCGGCGCGGCCGTTGGTGGCGGAAATGCTGACCCGCGAAATGGGCAAGCCCTACAAGGAATCCTTCGATGAAGTGGCATGGTCCGCCAGCGCCATCGACTACTACGCCGAAATCGCCCGTCATGAAAACGGCAAGGTGTTGGGTTCCGCCGTGGACGGTCAGTTTCACTTTACGACCAAGGACCCACTCGGCGTGGTGGTGATCATCCTGCCCTTCAATTATCCGCTGTGCCTGCTGTGCTGGCAGGCGGCCGCCGCTCTCGCGAGCGGCAACGCGGTGGTCATCAAACCTTCCGAGTTGACCACTCTCACCACGCTGCAGTTCATCGCTGCATTCGATTCGCTTCCGCCCGGACTGGTGCAGGTGGTGACCGGCGGTGGCGCCGTCGGCAAGGGCCTGGTCGAGCACAGCGGCACCCACATGGTGGCCTTCACGGGCGGCATAGAAACCGGACGCATCGTGGCCGAAACCTGCGGCCGACTCTACAAACGCACCTTGATCGAGACTTCGGGGAACGATCCTTTCATCGTCATGCCGTCCGCGCCCGTCGACATCGCGGCGCGAGGCGCTGCCTTCGGTGCCTTCCTCAATTGTGGACAAGTGTGCGCCGCTGCGGAGCGCTTCTATGTCCACCAGGACATCTACCGCGAATTCATGGAAAAGCTCGTGCACTACACTGCGCAGATTCGGGTCGGGAACGGTCTCGAGCGGGTCGACATGGGCCCGCTCGCGTCGCAACGCGAGCTCACGCGCTACTTGCGCCTGCTCGGCCAAGCCACTGCGCAGGGCGCGAAGGTGCTGACCGGCGGCGATCGACCGGCGCATCTGCCCAAGGGTTGGTTCGTCAATCCGACGGTTTTGGGCGAGGTTTCACCGGATGCGCCGATCATGAACGACGAGACCTTTGGGCCGGTCGCGCCGGTGAGCGTGGTCAAGAATTTCGACGAGGCGTTGACCCTGGCCAATCGATCCCGCTACGCCCTGGGCGCCACGGTCTACACCACCAACCTCGATGAGTCGATGCGGGCGGTGAACGAACTGGAGGCTGGAATGGTCTGGGTCAATGCACCGCTCCTCGACAATGATGCAGGCCCTTTCGGCGGCAGAAAGCAGTCCGGAATGGGCCGGCAGCTCGGCGCAGAAGGTCTGGACACATTCCGGCACACCAAGTTGTCGATGATCGATCACGCTGCCAAAGCCCACGATTTCTGGTGGTTTCCCTACTCGGACGCTGAAGCCTTTCCCGGCCCCCGTCATGATTGAGCCGACGCCGGCGCCGATATTGCAGCCCGAGCTCGAAGCCCGCATTGCAGCCTTTGAGAATGCCCCGCCGCGCCCCGACTTCGATACAGCCAGCTGGATCTGGATGATTTTGCTGGGCCTCGCCCTGCCCCTGTTGCTGCTGGCGGTCGGCTGGTGGGTATGACCGGCATCAGTCCGCAGGCGGACGAGAGCGGCTGGCCCCTGCTTCCCCAAGAACGC
>DATLVV010000045.1:0-2395 GCA_035577165.1 Steroidobacteraceae bacterium
CCGACTGCTGGGTGCGGTCCAACTCGGCCGCGAGTTCGCGCACCGTGGCGCCTGCCACCCGCCGCGCCACCAACTGGCGCACTTCGCTGGTCGTCCACCACCGCCCGTTCATCGCCGCGCCCGCCAGTGCCAGCGCAGCCATGACGCTATGCGGCGATACATCCGCGATACCCCTTCTCGCCAGCGCATGTGCCCGCCACCAGTGGGAGCCTCGCTTGCTCCTCCCTCGTGCGTTTCTCTGCCGCTCTGGCGCGCAATAGCGCCGCCTTGCGGTCAAGATCGTCCGCCATCCGGTCTAGGAAATCCGCCGCCCGGAAGGCCAGTAGCCGGCGCCGCTCACGGTCCATTCGGACATGGCCAGTGCGGTAAAACAGCTTGAGCATCCACCGCGACGAGACACCCAGCATCTCGCCTAGCTGGTCCAGCGTCGCGAGCGTGCCGCGCCCCGTTAAATGAGCGCCCATCACGCAATCGCGCACGTCTATAAGCGCCGCCGCGACGTTGCGTTCGGTCTCGGATGGGTCAGCACGCTTGCCTTTGCTCACTGCGAGTCCCCCAATTATCGGTTGGCTAGTTACTTGGTGAGGTGCAATAAGTGCAGAATGCGGTACGCTTTGGTACATTCTCCCTTCGAGGTGAGTTGGATCATGCAGCCTCGCAGACGGCAGCTTGCGCCACGGACGGCTTCGTCTGTGCCAACACCGCAACGGTCAGACCAGGAATGCGACCTTGAGCAAGCTCGACCACACGATGCCAGTGCCGCGCTGGGATACCGCGCTGCGGATCACTCCAGGACTTGACGCTCTCGCGGTTCAGGCCGAGCGCATCCGCGACAACCGCCCGCCCACCGAGCGCCCGAATGACGGTAGCATGGTAGTTCTGACACATGCCGGTTACCTTGGGGGCAAAACGCTCCCAAGACAAGAGGTTATTTGCACCGCGAGACTCGGGGCAATTTGCCCCCATACTGAGAGGGTGTCTAAAAACGCCAGACCATTGTCATACCGTAAGCGCGCGCAGGAAATCGGCGCACGCATTCAATGGGTGCGCGAACTGGTCGAGCCTAACCGCTCTGCGTTCGCACGCACGATGGGCGTTGATCGCGCGATCCTGCGCGACATGGAGAGCGGTCGCCGGCCACCGTCAATCTACGCCGTGACCGATCTCGCCCATCGGCTGAAAGTAAGTACTGATTACATTCTCACAGGGTCGCTGCGAGGTGTGGACGGGGAGTTGGCAGCAAAGTTAGCCTCTTTGCATCCCGAACTCTTATCCTCTTCAAACCCAGAATCTGGGCATTCCTCAGACAATTCTGGCAGGGGTGGCGGACCGAACAAACTTCCGCAGCCCACGAAACCGGTTCGCTCGCCAGCCCTGGCATAAGCCGCTTTTTCGCGCGCTTCATAACACTGCCCCCACCGAAAATTTGTAGTCCGAGCGACGCCTGGGGGCATTTTGCGCTTTACATGGGAGCATAATGCCCCCACTATAGGGCCATGAACAAGCGGCCCAGGTCATGAAAAACAAGGATCTTCTCCCCGTCGGCTCGGCTCTGGATTGGCACCAGTTCGGCGCGCCAGTTCTCAGTTTAGTCCGCTACCGGCACGCCCCGGCAAGCCAAAATTGTGGTGCGGCAACCAGCTTTGTTGTAGCACCGGATCATTGCGCGGCGCAGCAAACGTCAATCCAGCGTTACGAGCCGCAGGATACTGCGGTGAATACCAACGTAAACCACCCAACCAGGAATCTGAGAGGTAACGATGCCCCGCCCACCACGAGCCAGGCGGGGCGTGCCCTACCAGGAAGCGATGGACGCCCTGCGACGCCTTCACTTGATACTTATCAAAATCTCGGGCATGCCCAGGCTGCCGCAGGCGGCGAGAGTGGAGCTACGGAAAGCTATAACCTTCCTCGCAGTGCTCCTGACCTCGGACAACGGGCGCAGCCGCTAGCCGACACCCCGCGACCACCCCGCAAATCCTACGTTCCAGGGGTGGTCTGAGATGCTGGACGAACTCTGCCGCGATATCCGCAGCTACCGCCTGCGCGACATGCTCGGGGCGATTGAGGAGTGGCGGCACGCAACCGGCTCGGAGCGCGATTTCTGGCGCGCCACCGGCCTGAACCGCATCCGCGAGTTCCGCCGGCTGCACCTCGTCCCCGAGCGTGCCGCATTCGAGGCGGCAGTCGCTCGTTCGCAAATCAGGAGGGCAGCATGATCGACGCTTGTCGCATAGTCGCCGAGCTACGCGCGCAGGAACTGGTGGAGGCATTGCGCGCCGCCGTCAACGGCGACAGCCACTGGCGCCACCGTGCGAGCGCGCTGCTGCGCTCGATCGCCGACCTCGAACTGCCGGAGCAGGTAACCGACGCCCTGCGCACGATCGACGCGCGC
>DATLVV010000046.1:0-3648 GCA_035577165.1 Steroidobacteraceae bacterium
GGGCGGGCCCGAGTCCCGAACCGCGCCCCCGGCCGGCAGCGGGTGCTGCGCATCGAGGAGGGCGCGGCCGGTGTGCGACGCCGCTGTGCGCGCAATCGCGGACGGCGTTCCGACGCAGACAATCTCGCCGCCGGCCTCGCCGCCCTCGGGCCCCAAATCGATGATCCAGTCCGCGGCGCGTATGACGTCCAGATTGTGCTCGATGACCAGCAGGGAATGACCGGCGTCGATCAGCCGGCGGAACGCGCCCAGCAACTTAGCAACGTCGTCGAAATGCAGCCCGGTGGTCGGTTCATCGAATAGAAAAAGTGTGCCGCCTGGCGAGCCGCGGCGCGCCGCCGCGGCGTTCCCGGTCTTTGGGCGCACGGCATTCTCGGCGAGATGACCGGCAAGTTTGAGCCGCTGCGCCTCGCCGCCCGACAGGGTGGGTACGGGCTGACCGAGTCGCAGGTAGTCGAGACCGACGTCGGCCAGCGGCCCCAGGCGCGCACACACTTCCATGTCGGCGGCGAAAAATGCCAGCGCCTCGGAGACCGTCAGATCGAGAACATCGGCTATGCTTTTCGGCGGCGCCGCGCCGCGCAGCAACTTTATTTCGAGCACTTCCGCGCGATAGCGCCGGCCGTCGCAATCCGGACAGCGCAGGTACACATCCGAGAGGAATTGCATCTCCACGTGCTCGAAGCCGTTGCCGCCGCACGCCGGACAGCGGCCGTTGCCTGCGTTGAAGCTGAATGTACCCGGCGTGTACTTGCGCTCGCGCGCCTGCGGCACCCGGGCGAACAAATCGCGAATCGCGTCGAAGGCACCCACGTAGCTTGCGGGATTGGAGCGCGTGGTGCGGCCGATGCGGCTCTGGTCCACCATGACGACGTCGTCGATCTGCTCGGCACCCAGCAGAGCGCGATGGCGGCCGGGATTTTCCGTGGGTTTGCCTTTGTCCCGAAGCAGTGCCGGGTAGAGAATGTCGTGCACCAAGGTAGACTTGCCCGATCCGCTGACTCCCGTGACGCACACCAGACGTCGAAGGGGAAGCTCGACATCGATGTGCTTGAGGTTGTGCTCGGCAGCGCCTTGCAGCCGCAAGACCCCCGCGTCGGGGAGGACCGGGGCGGCGGTGCGCGGTGTCTCGACGCGCCTGCGGCCATACAGATAGTCCGCGGTCAACGATCCCTCGGCCGCAGCGAGTTGCGCGATGGGCCCGAAGAATACGATCTCGCCGCCGTGCTCGCCGGGTCCCGGCCCGATGTCGAGCACGCGATCCGCGGCCTGCATCACCTTCGGGTCATGCTCGACCACGACCAGGGTATTGCCGGCGTCGCGCAGGCGGTGCATGACACCGACGATGCGCCCGACATCGCGCGGGTGCAGTCCGATGGAGGGCTCATCAAGAACGAACAAGGTATTGACCAAGGATGTGCCAAGCGCGGTGGTCAGATTGATCCGCTGCACTTCGCCGCCGGACAAGGTCCGCGATTGCCGGTCGAGATTCAAATAACCCAAACCGACATCCGTCAAATACTGAAGACGCGTGCCGATCTCCCGGAGCAGCAGATCGGCAGCTTCATCGAGCGGCGCCGGCAATTCGAGGGCCGCAAAAAAGCGCCGGCACCCATCGATGGGCAACAACATCATTTCGCGGATATTGATTCCGGGCTTGCCGACCCGCCACAGGAGCGCTTCCGGCTTGAGCCGCGCGCCGCGGCAGGCACTGCATTCCGTGTACGACCGGTAGCGCGACAGCAGCACTCGAATGTGCATTTTGTACGCCTTGGTCTCGAGCCACGCAAAAAATCGGCGCACACCGTACCAGACATTCTTGGTCCACTCTCCTTCGCCCTCGATGACCCAGGTGCGCTCGGCATCGGTCAAGTCGCGCCAGGGCGTGTCGATCGGGATGGCGCGCTTGCGGGCGAACTTCACGAGATCCGCCTGGCACTCCTTGTAGGATTCGGTCTGCCAGGGTTTGACGGCGCCCTGACGCAGACTCAAGGCAGAATCCGGGATGACCAGGCCATAATCCACGCCGATGCTGCGGCCGAACCCTCGGCAGGTCTCGCAGGCTCCGATCGGAGAATTGAAGCTGAAGGTGCTGGGGCTGGGGTCCTTGTAGCTGATATCGCAGTCCGGACAGTGCAGTCCGGAGGAGAAACGCCAGGGTGGCGCGAATGATTCGCTCGCGTGAGGATATACATCGAGGCGGCCCTGACCGACTTTCAGCGCCGCCTCGATCGCATCGCCGGCCCTGCCTGAGTCGACGGATGACCAGCGGAAGCGGTCTTGAATCACTTGCAGAACGTCGCCGCGCTTTTCATGGATTCGGGTGTAGCCCTGTGCGGATAGCAGCGCCTTGATTTCGGCTTCCGTGAAGTTCTTCGGTATGGGAACCGGAAAGGTCAGCAGCAGGACAGGATCGCCGTGGTTGCGGGAGAGGGCACCCAACGATTCCTGAATGCTCGCGGCGGTGTCGCGCCGCACCGGTCGGCCGCATCCGCGGCAATGGAGTACCGCGGCCCGGGCAAACAGCAGCTTCAAGTGATCGTTGAGCTCCGTCATGGTGCCGACGGTGGAGCGCGAAGTTCGCACCGGGTTGGTTTGATCGATGGCGATCGCAGGGGGGATGCCGTCGATGCGGTCGACCAGCGGCTTGTCCATTCGATCCAGGAACTGCCGCGCGTAGGGCGAGAATGTCTCGACGTAGCGGCGCTGGCCCTCGGCGTACAGGGTGTCGAACACCAGCGAAGATTTTCCTGAACCGCTGACTCCCGTCACAACGATGAGTTCGTTGAGCGGCAGATCGAGGTCCAGGTCCTTTAGATTGTTCTGGCGCGCGCCGCGGATGCGGATGACATCCGGGCGGGGCGGATCGAAGGGTGGCATTCCCGTAAGTTTACAGGGAATGCGCCGGGCTCTCTAACGGCCTCCGAACTGCTCCATCATGAGGCCCGTGCCGCCGCGGGTTACGTGCGCGACAATGGCAGTGCGCCGGTGGATCTTGGTGACCAACCCCAAGTTGATGGCGAAGGCCAGCTGCACTTGTTGACCTTTGCGAAGCCCGAGATTTTCAGTCTCGACGAATACGCCGTTCGCACTGAGGTTCTTTGCCTTGCAAATGCGGCTTTTTCGTCCAGACATCACCACGTACACGGTGGTACGTGCGCGGTGGCGGGTGTGCAGGCGGCGCTCCATCCGGACATTATGCACATCGCGAAGTGGTTAGCGAAGAGTTCGAATGCAGCGGCAGAGTTATGTGACGCGGCGCAGCCATATGTAAAATCAATGACCTGCGCGCGCCGGCGCGGGGAGGAGAGAATTAATCGATGTCTTTGCGCCGAATGGAAAGTTGTTCGGGGGCGTCGATACCCATCTTTATGCGCCGGCCCGTGCCGCCCAACAGAGTGATTTGGATCGGGCCGTTGGCGAACAGCTCTGCCATGGTCATGTTGGCGTCGACTCCCTCCGCAGGTTGGATGACGATGGATTCATCGGCTCGACGACTCAGAACTAACATAGATCACGCCCGCGCCAATGCGCGCAGCGCCTTGGCGAAAGTCTTTCCTTGTGGACTGTAGGTGAGTGCCGGACCACCGCGAACGATATCGAGCAACTGCCGGACCTGATGTTGCCGGACATGAATGATGTGGCCGT
>DATLVV010000047.1:0-2734 GCA_035577165.1 Steroidobacteraceae bacterium
GTGCTGCTTGCTTGCAACGTCGCTGAGTTCCCTGGCCGCGGTCTCTGCCTCAACCGCGACCGACGATGACCACCCCTCGCGCGTGGTCAAGTTTGCCGACCTGGATCTGACGCACAACCAAGGTGCAGCCGTGCTGTACACGCGGATCCGGTCGGCCGCAAAGGCGGTGTGTTTGCCGCAGTACAATTGGCTGATGGAGATGCGCGAAATTTCGGCCCAATGCCGGGAGCAGGCGATTGCACGGGCGGTCGCCGAGGTCAATGCGCCGGCGCTGACCGCCTACTATCAAGGGCGCACCGAGGCAAAGCGATAGACAAGAGAGGACGGTGGATTCCACCGTCCTCTTGTCCGGCGGCCGGCTCAGTCGTCTGTTTTGAGGATGCCGAGCCCGAACGCGGCCGCGACCGCCTCGGTCCGCGACCGGACCTCGAGCTTGTCGAGAATCGAAGAGACATGGTGATCGACGGTCTTCGCTGAGATGTGCAATCGATGCGCGAGCTCGCTGTTGGTGTGTCCACGGACCAGCAGTCTCAGCACTTGGACTTCGCGTGAGGTCAGTCCGGCCGGGTTTTTGCGCGTCGACGCCCGCGGCCCGCGGGGAATTCCGCGTACCCCCAGCTCACGCAGGCGCTGGCGCACGATGGCGGCGAGCGGACCGGCGCCCAATTGTTCCAAGATGACCAGCGACTCGCGCAACGCCTCCTCCGGCCCCTGGGCCAGCGCGAGCGCACGCTCGTAAGGCGCGCCCAGCAATTGCCACGCCGCCGCGGCGCGCTCCCAATCACCGTCGATCATGAGTCGGTAGGGTTCGGCAATGGCGGTGGCCGTCTCCACCGGCGGATTGCCGCAGTGTCCCCAGTAGGCGAGCTCTCCGGGAATCCAGCGATCCCCACGGCCGGCCGCCGCCTTGAGTCCGACTGCCGCTTCCGCGGCGACGCGCTGCAGGTCGCCGCGGTACCAGGCAAGCTCCGCCCGGGCTGCGGCGACCGGTCCGATACGCTGGAATTCACCCGTCTGCAACGCGAGCTGCAGGGCCTCATCGAGGAGCGGATCCACGCGAGGATCGCCGCGGCGCGCACGAACCAGGGCGAGCACCAGCAGGGCAGGGACGCGCTGAGCGATTGCCAGCCTGTGGTGCTCAATGAGTTCCGCTGCGACCTCGGCGGCCTTGTCCCAATGACCGCTGTTGAGCGCGAAGTGCGCCCCGTAAGCACGGGTATATAAAAGAGAGTCCTGCACGTCGTGCACTTCGCAGTACTCGATGCCCTCGGGCAGGTAGCGCAATCCCAGTTTAATCAGGCGATGCCGCACCGAACTGCTCACGAGGTTGGCGTAGGCACGCCCCGCATGGTCATGCAGATCATGCTCGAGCGCGACCGCAAGGGCTTCTTCCAGCTTCGCGAGCCCGCTGGCGTTGTCGGATTCCAGCAGCGCGGTGCCCATGTTGTTGAGAGCATGGGCCCGCACGCCGTGGTCGTCGAACTGCGCGGCGAACTCCAGAGCACGCCGCCCATACTCAAGTGCCTCGTCCATTTCATCGTTGGTCATCGCCAGTTGCGAACGGGCGCTGTAGGCCATGCCGAGTTCCCGCCCTCGAGGCAGCGTTTCGAGCAGAGCGATCGCATCGCCGACGTGCCGATTGGCGAGGATATTTTGCCCCGACTTCCAATACTGCCGTCCAATCAGCAACAGCACGCGTGCCTGGGCCAGGGCATCGCCGCATTCGCGCCACAGCGCCAGGGCCTGAGTCGCCGAAGCGAGGGCCTCGGAAACCTGATTGGTCACGTTGCATTCGATGGCATGCAGTTCAAACAGCTGCGCGCGCTCCGGAATGCTCAATGAATCGACAAAACGCAACGCGGTCGTGAGATGTGCGACCGCTTCCCGATGGGCGCCGGCAGCGGCGGCCTGCTGCGCGGCTCGCGGAGCGTACTCGAGCAATGCTTTCAGGTCCTGCGCATGCAGCGCATGGTGAACCAGCTGCGAAACGTCGGCATCGTGCTCGATGAGGGTGCTGAGAATGCTCTGATGAAGTGCCTGAGCGCAGGCGCGCGGGATCGCGCTCGCGACTGCGAGGCGTCCCAACTCATGGCGGAAGGCGAGCGCACCCTCGTGAAATCGCAACAATCCGCGCTCGACCACCTCATCCGCGCCGGCGCCGAAATCGCCGAGAATCGCCCGCACAAGCCACGGTTCAGTTCTGCCGGGCAGCAAGGAAACGAGTTCCGCCACTTCGCGACCGCCCGGGGAACACTGCATCAGGCGCGCCAGCACGGCATCCCGAACCGTCCCCGGCACCGCATCCGTCGGGGCGCATAGCAGCTCGCGCACGAAGAAGGGATTGCCTCCGGTCACTGTGTACACCTCGCGCGCATCGCAGCCCGTACCCTGAGCAAGCTGTTCGACCGCGCGGAACGAAAGTATCGGGACATGGATGCGCACGGCGTGCTTGCCCGTCAGTTCCCCGAGTACTCCGCGCAGGAGATGCGTGGGTGCGAGTTCGTCATCGCGATGGGTCGCGATGAGCAGGCAACGGGTGCGCTGTATTCGACGGCCAACGAAGCGTACGAAGTCGAGGGTGGCCTCGTCGGCCCAATGCAGATCCTCCAGAACCACGATGCTGAGCGGATTGGGCGGGGACAATCGCTCGAACAGCCGGGAGAAAATCTGCTCCCGCGGCAGATCGAAGTCGCGCGGCGAATCGGGCGACAATGAGAGTCCGGCGAGCACCTCG
>DATLVV010000048.1:0-2800 GCA_035577165.1 Steroidobacteraceae bacterium
GGCAACCACAGCGGGACTGGAAGGTCTGCCTTTGGCGGCAATGGCGGCACCAGCGGCCTGGATCATCTGCACCGAGCTGAAACGCCAGGGCAAATTGCCAAAGCGTCACTGGGCGGCCGGGTTGCCGGTGTTCGCTGCCTACCCCGAGATCGCCCGCCGCGGCTACTACGTTTGGGCAATCCCCAGCGTGCGCCATCTCCGCAGGAAGCCAGACAGTCTCTATTCGAGGCTGCTTGGTACGGTCTTCCGCTGGCGGGCAGAGGACATCGCTGCGAGAAGTGGCGTCAAGGGCGCCCGCAAACTGTGGCGCGGCCGGAGCGTTACCGCCGCCCTGGCATTGCCGTGCCTGGTGCTTGGCGTGCTGGCAGGCGAACAGGATTGGCAATCGATTTATCGAGATGAGGTTCGAGCATGAGTGCGGCGCAACAGATTATCGCAGTGATGGAACGGTCGATGCTCGCGTGTTTTCTCTCACCGGAAGACGCGCACCTCGTGCCATATGTTATCAACGCGCACATCGTCGCGAAGCCTGATGGCATATTGATCACGACGGTAGCGGCCTTAGCGGACGCCTACCTCAAGTGACCCCGGTTCCCGAGCCGGCCGGCGATATCCGCGCGCAGATTGCCGCAACGCTCGACCGCAACCACCCAAAGCGTGCCTGCTACATGGTGCCGGAAGACGCCGAGCGGCTCGACCTCGAGGCGTTGCCTCAGGGTGTTTATGCCGTGCAGCGCACCGAGGGCACGTTGGTTACGACCGATCTCGGGATCGCAGAATTGTTCGATGCCGCGCCGGCCGAGACTGATGCCTTCGATCGAGTGATGGCGGAGATCCTGGGTTATCCCGAAGACAAGGCCACCGCTGTCGCGCGCTGTCGCGGCAAGCCGGCAGTCTACGCCCGTGCGGTGCAGGCGCGTGATGCTATCGGGCACGTCGTCACCGAGGTTTTCGCCAGCCCTGTCGGGTTTCTCCCGGCCTGCGCGGCGATACAGGAACACGTCCCGGCCCGCGGCCGGTTGGTCATCATGTCTCCTGCTGCTGCGATTAGCCGGCGGGTAGCAATGCGGTGGGTGGAACAGTGACGGACCCGAACACATGGTCGCCGATTGACGACAGCAATAATCAATCGTCGCCTGATGGCTGGCCGGAAGGGATGATGCCCTCCGGCGTGAATAACAGCGCTCGCGCGATGATGGGCGGCCTTCGCCGCTGGTACGAGCGGGCGAATGCTCATCTGGGTGCGCTCGGCACCGAAAACGCGCTGATCGTGCCCTATAGCGCTGTGGACCCGATTGCCGGTGATACTTTTCTGATCTCCCCGACTTCTCAGAACACGGGACCCGCGACCCTGGACGTGGGGACCGGCGCAATGCCGATCCGGTTCCGAGGTGAAGCGCTATTGCGCGGCGGCGAGCTGCAGCCGTCTGTTCCAACCCTGTTTGTTTTTGGCGGCGACGGCAATTGGTATCTCGGCCCCCCGGCCGGGGGCCCGACAGTTTCAAGCCTGCCGCTGATCGGCTCGCTGGGCACGCCCAACGCGCAAACCCTGACTTATACGTCCGGGGCTCCGACCGCGCTCGTGGTCGGCGACCGTTTCACTTTCTTCCCGCTGGTGGCCGACAATACCGGCCCAGTAACGCTCAACATCCAGGGGCTGGGCGCCTACCCGGTGCTGGCTGACACCCTGCCTCTGGTCGGCGGCGAGATGCAGCAATACGCCGTCCTCGACGTGGTTTGGGACGGCACCCAGTTTCAGCTTCTCAACCCCGGCTTACAGGCGCTGTCGGCAACCTACTTGCCGATTACCGGCGGCTCGATGACCGGCGGGTTGACGGTGCCGACGCTCGCGGTGACAGGCACCAGCTCGCTTAACGGCGCGGTCACGGCCAACGCGATCAACGCCAGTACCGTGGCGGCAAGCGGCGCGATCAGCGCGGCGACGGCAGCGATCGGCGGCGCCATCACCGGAGGCTCTGTTGCCGCGCCGACGATTACCGGCACCAGCGTGGTAAACGCCGCGCAGTATCAGGTCGGCGGTATTGCCTTTTGTACCCAGAGCGGCGCGCTGCGCACTATCTACGATACTGGCGGTACGTCGAACATCGCGATGTACACGACGGGAGAAAATTACTACGACAACCAACAGCACATTTTCCGCAGCCGTGGCGCCAGCGCGACTTACGCGATTTTTAACGGCGCCGGCACTTACAACAACAGCGGCTCCTGGTCGACCATCAGCGATGCCGATTACAAGACCAATGTCGCCCCCTATGAGCGAGGGCTGGAGGCGGTGTTGCAGCTCGCCCCGGTCTCGTTTGAATACGCCGGCGGGCCTTTCCGGGAGGCCGGGACAACCCGTTACGGTTTTGTCGCGCAAGATGTCGAGCCGGTCATCCCCGAGATGGTCGGGCGCATCGAAATCGACGAGCAACAGATCGCAACCCTGGCGCCGGGAATGCTGGTGCCGATCTTGGTCAATTGTATCAAGGAACTGACGGCGCGCATCCAGGCCTTGGAGGCAAAATAAGGAGAGGGAATATGCACGGCACGTTCGGCGGCCCGGGTATGAAGCCGTCAAAGCCGAAGCCGCCGCGACCCACCAAGGGCGGTAAGGCCAAACCCACTCGGAAAGGAAAGTGATATGTCCGATTATGGCATGTTACGAGAACAGGTCCGCGTCGCTGCCGGCCGCATCTCGCCGCAATACGTCGACACCCCGGCGATTTATACGCTCTCGCCGCCGGCTGTCGTTGGCAGTGTCCTCAACTGCACGATGGGTAACTGGTTTGGTGTGCCG
>DATLVV010000049.1:0-4793 GCA_035577165.1 Steroidobacteraceae bacterium
GCGAAGATGGCGACCGGGTGGACGTCGACCCCCAAATCGATATTGGCCTGCAACGCTCGATCGAAAAACCTGGCGGCAACCTCCGCCACGGTGGCATCGAGAGCCACCGGCTGGCTTTTGGCTGCGATGTTGACCGCAGGATCCGCGCGCGCCAGCGTCAGCAGTTGATTGGCGGAATGGGCCAGCTGCCGAATGCCCTCCTGCAGGGTGAGCAGGCGATGCTTGATGGGGGACGCCGCCGGCTCGGCCAGCAGTAGATCCAACTGCGCCTGCATGCCGGTGATCGGCGTGCGCAGTTGGTGAGCGGTGTTCGCAATGAACTGCTGCTGCGCCTGCACCGAGGTGCGCAGCATCAAGAACAATCGATTCAGGGTGACGACCACGGGGGCGATTTCGCGCGGCACGGACGATTCATCAATCGCCCGCAGGTCGAGCGGCGACCGGTCGGCAATCTCTTCGCGCAGTCTCTTGACCGGACGCAATCCGAGCTGGATGCCGACCCACACCAGCACCAGCGTGACGTCCAATTGCACGAAATCCCATAGCAGGGTGCTCATGAGACCGAATCGCGCCGCCGGCTCATTCGCCTGCCGGATATCAGCCACAGTGATAATCACAACCCCCGCGGGGGTATCGAAGCGCGTGGTCAGCGCGCGCACGCTGCGCCCGCCCACCTGCGCCATCGCGGAGATCTGTGCGTTCAAGACGCTCACGGGCACCACCGGCAGTTGCGCATCGCCGACCAGCAGGCGTCCTTGCGGGTCGCGCAACGCGTACATGATGGTCTCTGCGTCGGGTAGGTAGGGTTTGGCGTCCACATTGGCGGCGAGCGCCACCCGGCCATCCTTGATCACCACATGCGCCATCAACGCGTTGGTGGCTGCTTTCAGCCGCCGGTCGCTGCTGATGACGTCCGGCGCGACTCTGTTGAAGTAGTGCACCAGCGCTCCGCACAGCGCCAATAACATGAGCGGCACCGCCAGCCAAAATATCAACTGACGGCTGATGGACGAACTCACGCGGATTTTGCTTCTTCGAGCCGGTAGCCCAAACCGCGCAGGCTGCGCACCACGGCCGCGGTGCCGAGCTTGGCGCGCAGCCTCGAGATGTGGACTTCCAGTGCGTTCGGCGTGAGGTCTTGATCCGGATTGGCCACGGCCTGCTGCAGGCGCTCCTTGGAGACGATGAGTCCGACGCGCCGCACCAGGCACTCGAGCACCAGCCATTCCCGGGCCGTGAGCTCCACCTCGGCGTCGTCGATGCGCAGCTGCTTACCGGCGAGATCCACGCTCATGCGATTGAGCTTGATGATGCCGTCCAAGGCGCCGTGCGCGCGGCGCATCAACGCCCGGCAGCGGGCGGCGAGTTCGGCGGCCTCAAAAGGCTTGCTCAAGAAATCGTCGGCGCCGAGATCGAGCGCCTTGACCTTGTCGGTGAGAGTGCAGCGGGCGGTGAGAATCAACGTGGGCAGGGTCTTGCCGGCGCTGCGCAAGCGCCGTACCAGGGTCAAGCCGTCCGCGCCCGGCAGTCCGACGTCGATCACGGCCATCGCAAACTCTTCGTTCACGAGTGCCGCCTGCGCGGCCTCGGCGCTCGCGACCCGATGAACGGAATAGTTCGCCGCGGCTAGGCCGCGCGTGATGGCGTCGGCGACGATGTCATCATCTTCTACGACTAGAAGGCGCACGGTCCACGGCGGGTATTCAGACAGGCACCTACGGTTCGCCGACGGCTTGACTGTCCGGATCGGTCCCCTCTGCTCGATCGGCGCCGAAGCTGGTGCGCCGCGGCGGCACCAACGCCCGCACCTTCGCCTCGTAGGCCTTGGCAAAGGTTTCGGTGAATACATGCGGAAAGCCATCCGCCGGGCGCTGCGCCAAGCCGGCGAACATCTCGGCGTAGAGCTCCCAATACTTGGCCTTGTTCTGCGAGCCGAACACGCCGCGCTTGGTGGCGCGGTCGAACCGCTCCTCGAGCTCGGCGGGGTTGACCCTGCCGAGGAATTCTTCGAATGCGGCGCGGGTGGCGGTAATCGATGCCACATTTTGCGCCTTGAGTTCACGGAAGTTGTGGCGAATCGCCTCGACCGATCCGGCGCGGGTGGAGAGGGTGGTCAGCAATCGGACCAGCGCCTCGTCCACTCCCTTGGAAAAATTCAGCGGCGATTCGGGGCCGTCATTGGGGGGCGGGGATATCCGGAACCGATTGCGGAATTCGTTGCGGCTCTGATTCAAGTCCATCAAACCCAAAACGGCTTCGCGCAACAATTGGCCGGCGAGCTGCAGCGCGGCGCCGCGGGCCTCGGTCGAAATGTTGCGCGGTTCGATGCCGGCGCCGCGGCAGAAGGCGCTCAAGCCCACGTCGAAATCGCCGTCGAATAGCACCGGACTTGGCGGTCGCGCGGCCGGTGCCGCGCCGGACTCGGCGCGCAGGGATTCGGCACTGCGGCCTTCGACCTTGAGCGGCCGGGTCATCATGTGCCAGGGGGTGCCGCCCGCCTCGGTTTCCGCGTCGCGCTGCAGATGCAGCGACGCATCGGAGCGGCTGAGCGCGGACTGCACGGCCTGCCCGTAGGCGTCGCGGGGCCGTACGCCGGAGTCGTTCTGCGACAGGTCGCTGGGCTCCAGCAATTGGCTTAGGTCCAAATCGGCGCCGAGATCGTTGGCGGTGGACTTCTTGACGGCCGACGAGGGCGATTGTCCGTCGTAGGCCACCATGGAGCTGTCGTCGGGCGGAAAGTCATTGCTCTTGTCGATGCTGACCAGGAGCTCGTATTCACCCAGGCGGACGTAGTCGCCTTCGCGCAATTGGTAGTCATGGTACTTGCCCAGCGGCACCTGAGCGCCGTTGACATAGGTACCGTTGGAGCTGGTGTCGACCAGAATATAGTTTCCGGCCCGAAAATCGATGCGTATGTGTTTGCCCGAGAGGTAACGCTCCGGGTCGGGTAGAATCCACTCATTGTTAGTGGAACGCCCGATGGTGCCGCCGTGCACACCGAACACCTTGGTGGATTGTTCTCCCAAGCGAGTGGCATGTTCACTGACGACGCGCAAGCGCAAGGCCATATTCAGTCCCTCCCACGGGTCGGCAGGTTTGCGCTAAGTGCCCGTATAATATGGTGAAATAGTAGCAATGGTCGGAGCCTCCTAAATGGCCGCGAGTCACATTTTTAAAGTTCAGTTCGTAAATCAGGGCAAGGTTTACGAAATCTACGCCCGGAAAGTGAGTCACGGCAGCTTATTTGGCTTTATCGAGGTCGAGGAACTGGTGTTCGGCGAGCGCTCGAGCGTGGTCGTCGACCCTGCGGAAGAGAAGATAAAGGCCGAATTCAATGAAGTAAAGCGTACTTACCTGCCCATGCATTCGGTGCTGCGCATCGACGAGGTCAAGAAGCAGGGCGTCAGCAAAATCGTGGCTCTGGAAGGTTCGAATGTCTCTCAATTTCCCGTCCCCATCTACACGCCGGGCGGAGATTCCAACGCCCGCAAATAGCCGCATGCCTGCCAGATCGATTCATGTTTAGCCGGTTCGGCGCACCGGCGCTGTCGCAATTTCGCCTGGATCATAGCCTGCGTGTGCTGCAGGCCGTGGATGAGCGCGTGACCGCGCTCGATTCGCGTTGGCTGCACTTCGTCGATGACGCCCGGCCCCTGGCCGATTCCGAGCTCGACCTGTTGGCCAAGCTTCTGACCTACGGCGCCCGTAACGACTCTCCCGCACCGCCGCACGGTCAACGCGTGCTGGTCACGCCGCGGGTCGGCACCGAGTCCCCCTGGTCCAGCAAGGCCACCGACATCGTGCACGTTTGCGGCCTCGATGCCGTCCGACGCGTAGAACGCGGCACGGTCTACTTCATCGAATCGACCGCCCCCCTGGAGCAGGCGCAACTGCGGCGCCTCGCGGCCCAGTTGCACGATCGCATGACCGAGTCGGTGTGGATCGATTCGATCGACCCCAAGGGATTGTTTCATGGCGCCGCGGCACGGCCGCTGCGCAGCGTCGCCTTGGGTAGCGATGGTCGCGCGGCCTTGGGCCAGGCAAACCGCGATTGGGGTCTGGCGCTGTCGAGCGACGAGATCGACTACTTGGTGTCGGCGTTCGCAAAGTTGCAGCGCGATCCCACCGATGTCGAACTCATGATGTTCGCGCAGGCCAACTCGGAGCATTGCCGGCACAAGATCTTCAACGCCGATTTTATCGTCGACGGCTTGCATGAGCCCATGTCGCTGTTTGCCATGATTCGCGCCACCCACGCGGCCAATTCCAGGGGCGTGCTCTCCGCGTATCGCGACAACGCCGCGGTGATCGAAGGCGGCAGCGCGACCCGATTTTTTCCGGATCCTCTGACGCACCGTTACGCGGGCAGTATCGAGCCCGTCGATATTCTGATGAAGGTCGAGACGCACAATCATCCGACTGCAATCTCGCCGTTCCCGGGCGCCGCCACCGGCGCCGGCGGTGAAATTCGCGATGAGGGCGCGACCGGAATCGGCGCCAAGCCCAAGGCAGGGTTGACCGGGTTCTCGGTGTCGAATCTGAAAATTCCCGGCATGCTGCAGCCCTGGGAGTGCGACCACGGCAAACCTGAGCGGATTGCATCGGCGCTCGACATCATGATCGCTGCCCCTTTGGGGTCCGCCGCGTTCAACAACGAATTCGGGCGGCCGAACACCTGTGGCTATTTTAGAACCTTCGAACAGCAGGGCACGGAGGGCGGCGGCAGCATCATCCGCGGCTATCACAAGCCCATCATGATTGCCGGCGGTCTCGGCAACGTGCGGCGGCAGGAC
>DATLVV010000050.1:0-3660 GCA_035577165.1 Steroidobacteraceae bacterium
GAGATTTCTACGCGGCGCGTCCGGTACAGGTGCTGGGGCTGGCCGAGCGCGGAGGTCTGCTGCGCACCGGGGTCTCGATGTATAACACGCGTGCTGAATTAGACCGGTTGCTTACCGGCCTTAAGAAACTGGCGTAACCACGCGGCTGGCGAGATGCGCCGCGAGCTGCTCGGCATGATTGCGCAGCTCCGCGGCCGCGGTCGCCTCCCAATGATCGGCGCGCAGCATGGGTCCGAGATAGTAAAGATTCTCGCTCGAGCGGCCCCGCGCGTCCACGCACGCGCCGAACCGCGCCGTGCGCACACCCAGGTTCAGCGGATCCGCGCATACCAATCCGGCGGCGCGCAGCGACGCGAGCAACGGATCCGCCGAACGCTCGAGTGCGTAGTCGGGACCGGTTGCATTGACGATCATGTCCACCGTGAGGACGGCGCCGCCGCCGCCGACGTTCTCGACGTTCTCAGAGTCGCGGCCGCGCGGCAGCCACGACACGCGCAATTGGCGTCCGGCGGGATTCACCGCCTGAATCCGGCCGGCGTTCACCCGCAGCCTTCCGCTGCGGCGTAGCGATCCGAGTCGCTCGGCCAATTGCGGCGGCAGACGGTGCCGATGGCTGCCCCAATGCACCTGTAGGTGCCGCAGGAAGCGGCGCTTTTCGGCATCGGGCAGGCGCCGCCACAATGCCGGCGCCAAATGGCGGATGAAGGTAACCACTTCGCGCCAATCGCCGCCCCGGGCTTCGACCTCGTGCGCCAATTCGCGGCTCATGGCCAACACCTTTCGCAGCGAGTCCGCACAGGCCAGCAACGCCTCGCCGTCGCCGCGCACCGCGCTCGCACGAAATTCGGTCTGCGGCAGCGGCACCACGCCGTGCCGCGAAATGGTATGCAGCATGGGTGCGCGCCCCGGGTCCTGGGACAAAAAAGAGGCTGCGTCCGCCATGGTCAAACCATTGCCGACGATCAGCACCGAATGCTCCGCGCTCAAGGTCTTGGGCAGGTCCCAGGGATCGTGCCGGTACGCCGCGTGATCGCGAATCGCGGCGGCCCACGGCAGCAGCGCCGGCGGCGGGTTTCCCAGCGCCAAAATCACACGGTCCGCCGCCATGGGCGGCCGGTCCGCAAACTCCGCCATGAACGCGCAGTCGCCGCCGTCGCCCGGCACCACGCCGCGGACCTCCCCCGCGATGCGCAGCAGCCGCACATGGGCGGGCGCGGCCCGTTCGGCGCGCGACAACAAGTCCTGCAGGTAGTCGCCATACAGCGCTCGCGGCAGAAAATCCTCGCCGTCGGCCTCGGGCATCCGGCGCCGCGCGAAATGCAGAAATTGCAGTGCGTCCTCGGAATCGGCGGACAAGCGCGCCGCCGGCACATTCAATAGATAGGGGAACTCCCGTGCGGCATAAGCCACGCCGCGGCCGACCGACGGTCCGCGCTCTATCAGCACGATGTCGGTGGCGTCGGACGGCGGCCGGCGCAGCAGCTTGGCGGCCAGCACGGTGCCGCTGAATCCGCCGCCAACGATCGCCAGGGTGTTACGCATCCAGGGTGTTACGCATCGTTGAAAATTCTACCAAGCGGGTGCTCCATTCTTTCGCTAACATTCTGCAGAATTCGTGGTCAAATGGCGACGAACTCTAGAGCGAGGGGCACCATGCAACTCAGCAAAGCAAGCTATTATTCGGACTTCATCGTCTATCCGGTGGTGCTGGTCGCCCTGGCTGCGGCCAATATCAAACATGTCACTTGGGCGAGCGGCACGGAATGGCTGGGTGCCGCCATGGCGGGTCTGGTCCTCTGGACCTTGGCGGAGTATGCCTTGCACCGGATCGCATTGCACCGAATGCCGTATTTTTCTCCCATGCATGGCGAGCACCATGCGGCGCCGCTGGCGCTCATCGGCACCCCCTCGTGGATCAGTGTCAGCGTGCTCAGCCTGGTCATCCTGGTCCCGGCGTGGGTGTGGCTGGGCTTCAACGTCGCAGACGGGCTCACCGTCGGTGTGATGTTCGGCTATTGGTGGTATGGCGTCGTGCATCACATCATTCATCACCACGCGAACAGCCCCTCCCCCTCGTATTTCAACGACCTGCGTGCCTGGCATATGCGGCATCACTTTTCGCCGAAGGGCGGCAACTTCGGCGTCACCACGCACCTGTGGGACCATGTGTTCGGCACCGCCATTCGGGTGCGCGATAAGGCGCTGGCGTCGTGAGCGCGCAACTGAACGCTGCCAATCCAATGCGCACCGACGGCTTCGAGTTCGTCGAATATGCGGCGCCGGATCCGGAATTGTTGCGGCATCTGTTCGAAAGCATGGGATTGCCCGCGGTGGCGCGGCATCGTTCGAAGAATGTCACTCTGCACAGCCAGGGCGACATCAATTTCATCATCAATGCGGAGCACGACAGTTTCGCGCAGAAATTTGCTCGCGCCCATGGGCCTTGCGCCTGCGCCATGGCGTTTCGAGTCGCCGACGCGCGCGCGGCCTTTGCGCGGGCCCTCGAATTGGGAGCAAAACCGGGGCCTGCCACGGCCGGCCCGATGGAACTCAACATTCCGTCCATCGAAGGAATCGGCGGCAGCCTCATTTATCTGGTCGACCGTTATGGCGAGCGCACGATTTACGACGTGGATTTCGTGCCCGTGGCCGCGAACGCGCCGAGTGTTGAGGATCCCGTGGGCCTCACCCGCATTGATCATCTGACGCACAACGTCCGGCGCGGCAACATGAATCTGTGGGCCGGCTTCTACGAGAAGTTGTTCAACTTCAAGGAAATCCGCTATTTCAGCATCGAGGGCAAGGAAACCGGCTTGTTTTCGCGGGCACTGACCTCGCCCTGCGGAAAAATCCGCATCCCCATCAACGAGAGCCAGGACGATAAGAGCCAGATCGAGGAATACCTCAACGAGTACAAGGGCGAGGGCATCCAGCACATCGCGCTCGGAACCGACGGCATCTATCGCACCGTCGACGCGCTGCGCAAGCGCGGCGTCGAGTTTCAGGACACGCCCGACACCTACTATGAAGGCATCGATGCGCGCGTCACCGGCCATCGCGAACGCTTAAGCGATCTGAAAAGCCGTCGCGTGCTCATCGACGGCAATGCCACCAGCGGCATTCTGCTGCAGATTTTCACCAAGAACGCCATCGGCCCGATTTTCTTCGAAATCATCCAGCGCAAGGGTAATGACGGCTTCGGCGAAGGGAATTTCCAAGCCCTGTTCGAGTCCATCGAGCTCGATCAAAAGCGCCGCGGCGTGATCTAAACCTGCCCCGATCCACCATTGACGATTTCGGCGATATCAGGGCGCGCCCGGACTGAACGTATTTAACGCACCTGACGTTTTGACGTCTGCCGGGTGACGTCAAAACGTCAACGAAATATATGCAACACCGGACCCGCCCCGCCATCCACTCTCGGCCCGCATATTCAAGGCGTTACGCATGATGCCCCCCTTGTAGGGGGTGTTGAACTTCGCCCGGGCGCCCATATCTAACGCCATGAACGGTCAATACGACCTGCCGAGGAACCGCTATGCGAAGACTTCTAGCTGCTGCCACCCTTGCCGCGACCGTGACTTTCGGTCTGGCCATGATTTCCCCGGCATTCGCGGACAGCGAACCCACCGTGGATCAGATCTATACCGCGGCCAATGG
>DATLVV010000051.1:0-6545 GCA_035577165.1 Steroidobacteraceae bacterium
CGTCCACCGAGTAGTCGCCGGGGCCGTCTTCCACTTCCTGCTTCTTGAGGCGCGGCACCAGCTTGTTGACGCGCAGGTACAGCTCGTCGTTCTCCTCGGCGGGGCCGGAGATGATGAGCGGCGTGCGCGCCTCGTCGATGAGGATCGAGTCGACTTCATCGACGATCGCGAACGCGAGGCCGCGCTGCACTCGATCGTCGAGACTGAACGCGAGGTTGTCGCGCAGGTAGTCGAAACCGAATTCGTTGTTGGTGCCGTAGGTCACGTCGCAGGCATAGGCCGCGCGCTTTTCGTCGGGCGACTGCGCGTTCTTGATGACGCCGACGTCGAGCCCCAGGAAGCGGAACACCGGGCCCATCCAATCCGCGTCGCGTTGCGCCAGATATTCGTTGACGGTGACGACGTGCACGCCCTCGCCGCTGAGCGCATTCAGGTACGCCGGCAGCGTGGACATCAACGTCTTGCCCTCGCCGGTGCGCATTTCGGCGATCTTGCCGGAATGCAGCGCCAGGCCGCCGATCAACTGCACATCGAAGTGGCGCAGCCCGAGCTTGCGGCGCGACGCTTCGCGCACCAGCGCAAACGCCTCGGGAACCAGCTCGGTGAGCGCAGTGCCGGCGGTAAAGCGTGCCTTGAGCTCGCGCGTCTTTTCCGGAAATTGCTCGTCGGGCAAGGCACTGATGCCGGCCTCGAGGCCGTTCACCGCCGCCACGGTGCGGGAGAGCTCCTTCACCAGGCGCTGATTACGGCTGCCAAATACTTGCGTCAGAAGCTTCCACACGCGACGGGGTCCTTGAGAAAACTGGGTATTGTACGGATAGACCGGAGGGGCGGGAAATCGTTTCGCACCCCGGCCGCGGTGCGCGGCCGGCGCGCAAGCGAGGTGTTTAGCGATCCTCTCCGATAAAGCGCAAAGGATCGACCTGAGCGCCGTTCTTCAGCACTTCGAAGTGCAGGTGCGGCCCGGTCGAGCGACCGGTAGAGCCCATCAGCGCGAGATCCTGGCCTTTGCGAACCATGTCGCCCTGCTTGACCAGGAGTTTCTCGTTGTGGCAGTAGCGCGTCGCCAATCCATTGCCGTGATTGATCTCGACCATTTCGCCGAAGCCTGAACGATCGCCCGCATAGGTCACGAGACCGGCCGCCACCGACATCACTTTGGTGCCCTCGGCCCCGGCAAAGTCCAAGCCCTTGTGCACAGCGGTATAACCGGTGAAGGGGTCCGCACGGCGCCCGAAATAAGAGGATATCCAGCCGTCCTGCACCGGCCGGCCCTCGGGGTAGACCTGCTTGTTGAGCTCGCGGGTCAGGATGAGATTTTCGAGAACCCCGAGCTGCTGTTCGCGGCTGGCCAACTGGGTCTGTAAGTCATCGACCATGGCCGTGAGGTTCGGTATTTGCGCCGGCTGCCCGTCGGCGCCGCCCTCGGAACCGCCCAAGGCCGGGGGGTTGGTGAAGTCGAATTCGCCGTCACTGAGGTTGGCCATGCGTGTCAGGCGCTTGCCCAAGGCATTGACTCTAATGACATTGGCGTTCATTTGGCCGACGCGCATCGCCAGCGCATTGACCTTCTCCTGGAGCACGCGCTTGACGTCCTCGATCTGCGCCTGCTGCCGCAACAGGTCGGCCGACCAACTGCCCAGCTGATCGATGGAATTGGCCTTACCATGACGGGCGCCCAAGCCTATTCCCGCGGAGAAAGCCACGCCCACGATTCCGAGCACCACCAGCACCGCGGCGGCGATCACCATGGGGTGCCGCAGGTCAAACTGCTTTACCGAGCCCGACTTACGGCCGACGAAAATGACATTCATACAGATTAATCTTCCAACGCCGCCATGCTTCAAATCGGTGCATTATGTCCTACGGAAGAAAAGAGACTATGCCCGAGCGATGGCCCTAGACTATGCAGATAACTGACTCAAAACAAGGATTTCCGCACGGTTTTTCCAATCAGTTCAAAGCCCTACTCTCGTGTTGCAATGCAAAATCCTAGGAGTCTCAGTGACTTATTGTCACGAACTGGAAACAAACTTACGGCACTTAAAACGCGGTCGCGCCAACGCGCGGAGGTGCTTGCCCAGGTTCGAGCGGCCCTTCCCGCCCGCCTGGCTGAGGCCGTGGTCAGCGCCGGCATCGATCAGGGCCGATTGACCATTGGCGTGGTCGGGGGAGTGTGGGCCTCTCGCTTGAGGTATTTGACAGAATCAGTCCGCACCCGTGTCGCCGGCGCCACAGGCATCGCCGTTCAGAGCGTCAAGGTCCGGGTGGTGCCGCCGCCACCGCCTACTGCGGCGCAAAAAGACTAGGCGCGCGCGGTCGCGGCCGCGACGTAGGAAATCGGTGCGTCAGCGAGACTCTCGAAGGTCACTTCCTGCCAGGCAGATTGCTTGCTGATCAAGGTCCGCAGCAGTTTGTTGTTGAGCGCATGCCCGGATTTGTAGCCGCTGAATTCGCCGATCAGGCTGTGCCCGAGCAGGTATAGATCGCCGATCGCATCGAGAATCTTGTGCTTCACGAATTCATCTTCGTAGCGCAGGCCATCCTCGTTCAGCACCCGATAGTCGTCGAGCACGATGGCGTTGTCCATATTGCCGCCCAGCGCCAGATTGCGCGCCCGCAGACTTTCCAGATCGCGCATGAAGCCGAAGGTTCGCGCACGGCTCACCTCACGCAGAAATGAAGTCGTCGAGAAATCCATCGACGCCACTTGGGAATGCTTCTTGAATATGGGGTGATTGAATTCGATCTCGAAATTGACCTTGAAACCGTCGTAGGGATCGAAGCGCGCCCACTTGTCGCCGTCATCGACCTGCAGGCTTTCCAGGATGCGGGTGAAGCGCTTGGGCGCCTTCTGCTCCTCGATGCCCGCCGATTGCAGCAGGAAAACAAAGGGTCCCGCGCTGCCGTCCATGATCGGGACCTCACCCGAACTCACCTCGACCAAGGCATTGTCTACCCCCAATCCGGCCAGGGCCGAGAGCAGATGCTCCACGGTCGATACCTTGACGTCGCCCTTGTGCAGGGTCGTTCCCATCATGGTGTCGCCGACATTCTCGGCGTGCGCCTTGATGTCGACCGGATGATCCAAGTCCGTGCGGCGGAATACGATGCCGGTGTCCGGCAGCGCCGGCCGCAGGGTCATCAGCACTTTCTTGCCCGTGTGCAGCCCCACGCCGGTGGCGCGAATGGAATTTTTAAGGGTTCGCTGATTCAGCATTAGGAGGTCGCCCGCAGGCAAGACTATGTTAATAACGGCAAAGGTACCACACGGTTGACCTCGGTCTAAAGATGCAGCCCAAACCGGCGCCCCGGAGAATACCCTTCGGGACGCCAAGGCCTGGAATGTTTGTTCTGCCTCAGTCCGCCTGGCGGCGCAAAAATGCTGGAATATCCAGCAAATCCTCCGAATCGACTTCGTTGCGCAGGCCGTCGCCCACCGCCCGCTGCCTCTGCACGGTCGGCTTGTCCAACATGGCGTAATCGGTCGGCGCCATCGGCGATCTGGGCCGCACCACCCGCATGGTCAACGGCGGAGCGATTGCCGCAGCCGCCTGCTGCACCTGATGCGATGCCGGCCGCGCGACCGGAACCGGCTTGCCCAGCCCCGTGGCCACGACCGTGACCCGGATCTGGTTGGCCATGTCCGGATCGATCACCGTGCCCACCACCACCGTGGCGTCGTCGGAAGCGAATTGCTTGATGACGTTGCCCACCTCCTGGAACTCGCCGATGGACAGGTCCATGCCCGCGGTGACGTTGACCAGAATGCCCTGGGCACCCGAGAGGTTGATGTCTTCCAGCAGCGGGCTGGAAATCGCCGCCTCGGCCGCTTCACGCGCCCGATCATCCCCGGCGGCGCTGCCCGATCCCATCATGGCCATGCCGGTTTCGGACATGACCGTGCGCACGTCCGCAAAGTCCACGTTGATCAGTCCCGGCCGGGTGATGAGTTCCGCGATGCCCTGCACTGCGCCCTGCAGCACGGTGTTGGCCGCCTTGAAGGCATCGAGCAGCGTGGTGCTGCTGCCCAGCACCGACAACAGCTTCTGATTCGGAATGGTGATCAACGAGTCCACATACTTGGACAGCTCCAGCATGCCTTGATCCGCCACGCGCGAACGCTTGTTGCCTTCCATTTCGAAGGGCCGGGTGACCACCGCCACCGTCAGGATGCCGAGCTCCTTGGCGACCTGCGCCACCACCGGCGCCGCGCCCGTGCCGGTGCCGCCGCCCATGCCGGCCGTGATGAACAGCATGTCGCAGCCCTCGATGAGCTCGATGATGCGGTCGCGATCTTCCATGGCCGCTTGACGGCCCACTTCGGGATCGGCGCCCGCGCCCAAACCCTTGGTGATGTTGCAGCCGATTTGCAGAGCGGTGCGCACCTTGGAGTGCTTCAGCGCCTGCGCATCGGTGTTGATGCAAATGAAATCCACGCCCTCAAGGCCGGCTTGGACCATGTGCGAGACGGCATTGCCGCCGCCGCCGCCCACGCCCAGCACCTTGATGACGGCGCTCTGACTATAAGAATCCATCAGTTCGAACATTCCAGTTCTCCTAGCTATTTAGTAATCGCCCAAACCCAAAGCCCCTCAAAAATTGCCTGCAAACCAGGCCTTCATTCGCTCAAAAATATTCTTCATGCCGCCCGCGAGCAGCGGCGCATCACGCGCATGGGTCACCTCCAGACTGCTCTTGGCGTAGAGCAGGAGCCCGACGCCGGTGGCATGGATGGGATTGCTCACCACATCCACCAGCCCGCTCACGTACTGCGGCACGCCGAGGCGCACGGGCATGTGGAACACCTCTTCGGCCAGTTCGATCGCGCCCTCCATCTTGGAGCTGCCGCCGGTGAGCACGATGCCGGTGGCGACCTGCTCCTCGAGTCCGGCACGGCGCAATTCATCGCGAACCAGCGCGAATAATTCTTCGTAGCGCGGCTCGACGATCTCGGCGAGCGTCTGCCGCGCCAGCCGCCGCGGCGGGCGATCGCCCACGCTCGGCACTTCGATGGTCTCGTCGGGGTTCGCCAGCTGCGACAGCGCGCACGCGTACTTGATCTTGATGTCCTCGGCGTACTGCGTGGGCGTGCGCATCGACACCGCGATGTCGTTGGTCACCTGGTCGCCGGCGATCGGAATCACCGCCGTGTGGCGGATCGCGCCGCCGCCGAATACCGCGATGTCGGTGGTGCCGCCGCCGATGTCCACCACGCACACACCGAGATCCTTTTCGTCCTCGGTGAGCACCGCGTAGCTCGAGGCCAGTTGTTCGAGGACGATGTCGTCGACGGCGAGGCCGCAGCGCTGCACGCACTTGACGATGTTCTGCGCGGCGCTGTCGGCGCCGGTGACGATGTGCACCTTGGCTTCCAGGCGCACTCCCGACATGCCGATGGGATCGCGGATGCCCTCCTGGCTGTCGATGATGTATTCCTGCGGCAGCACGTGCAGGATCTTCTGGTCGGCGGGGATGGCCACCGCCTTGGCCGCATCGATCACCCGCTCGACGTCGCCCTGCACCACCTCCTTGTCCTTGATGGCGACGATGCCGTGCGAATTGAGGCTGCGCACGTGGCTGCCGGCGATGCCCGCGTACACCGAGTGGATTTCGCAGCCCGCCATCAGCTCCGCTTCCTCCACCGCGCGCTGGATCGACTGCACCGTGGATTCGATGTTCACCACCACGCCCTTCTTCAATCCGCGCGAGGGATGGCTGCCGATGCCGATGATTTCCAGGGCGCCGTCGGACTTGATTTCGCCGACGATGGCGACGACCTTGCTGGTGCCTATGTCGAGGCCCACCAACAGATTTCGATCGGAACGCTTGAGCATGAATCTTTGCAACCTTTAAGCGTCGCTGTCGTCGCTGCGTTTGGACGGTACTGAAGTCGGCATGGATGGATTGCGCCAGCCGATGGCGAAGCCATTGGAGTAGCGCATGTCGACGTAAGCGATCTCGGTCAGCCGGTGCGAAATGACCTGCGATGCGGTGTGGATGAAGCGCTCGATGCGCTCATCGACTTCGCGCCTGCCGAGGCGCACCGTCACGCCGCTGTCGAGATCCATCTCCCAGGCGCCGCGCGCGTCGAGACGCAGGGCCGCGATGCGCAGGCCCGCCTCGAGCATTCGACCCTGCACCGAAAGATAGCGCTGCGCCACCTGCGACTCCGTGCCCTCGGGTCCGCTCAAGCGCGGCAATTCCGCGGGCACATGGGTCGCCGAGCGCACGAAGAGTTCGCCGCGGGTGTTCAAGAGACCCGACTCGCCCCAGCGCGCGGCGGCGGTCTGTTCGATCACCGTCACATGCAAGCTGTTGGGCCAGCGGCGCTGGATGCGCGCGTGCTCCACCCAGGGCAGCGCCTCCACCGCGCGTTGAATGGCGTCGAGATCCGCCGACATGAAGCCCGTCTGGCTGAACGCCGCCACCGCCTTCTCGATCTGGCCGGGCGAGACGCGCTGAAAGCTGCCGTCCATCGAGATGACCTTGAGCGGCCGGTCGAGCGCCCAGGTGAGCGCAGCCAGCCCTCCCACCAGCAGCAG
>DATLVV010000052.1:0-2263 GCA_035577165.1 Steroidobacteraceae bacterium
AATATTTCGGCGACGGCATGTCGGAAGAACTGCTGCACCGGTTGGCGCGAATTCCAGGCCTCAAGGTTCCTTCGCGCACTTCGTCGTTCGCTTACAAGGGACGCAACATGGACGTGCGGCAAATCGCGCGCGATCTCGACGTCGGCGTGGTGCTCGAGGGCAGCGTGCGCAGCGCGGGAGAACGCATTCGCGTCACCGCGCAATTGATCGATGGTCAGAACGGCTTTCACTTGTGGTCGCAAAACTACGACCGCGAATTCGGCGACCTGTTCACGCTCCAAGACGAGTTGGCGCAGGCCATCGTCGACACCTTGCGCATCACGCTCGACGGCCAGGTGAATGCGGCCGACATCATCGGCGCAGCCCTGCACGAGCAGCCGACCCGCGACTTGGAGGCCTACCAGCTCTATCTGCAGGCCATGTCCACGCAGATGATCGGTGCACCGAGCGTTGGGATACCGCGGGTCGCCGCGCTGCTGGAACGGGCAATCAAACGTGATCCGGGTTTTGCCCGCGCCCACAATGCGCTCGCTAATGTGCGAGCCGTCGCGATCACTCTCGACGTAGTCATGCCCGGAACTCTCGAGGACGCGGAGCGTGAGATCCTGCGGGGAATCGCCCGCGATCCGGCCCTCGGCTCGATGCATGCCGCGCTCGGGGTGATTTATGCCGCCCAGGGCAAGTGGCTCAGCGCCGAGGAGAGATACCTCGATGCGTTTGCCCGCAATGACAATGACCCCGCCATGCAACAGTCGTACGGCATGCTGCTGCTGGGCAGTGTCGGCTTCGTGCAGCGCTATCTGGAGAGATCCCTCGAGTCGCACCGGCTCGCGCCGGCCTGGCCGGGCGGCATGATCAATGCCGCGGTCGCATTTGTGATTCTCGGTCAGGCCAGCGACGCACGTAGGTTCATCGAGCTCTGCCTCAATCTCGGCATCACGCGCAATATGGGTCCGATAGCGGATATTCTGTCGCAGTTGGAACTTCGCGAGGGCCGCTACGAGCAGGCGGCGGAATCGATCGTCTGCGCATTGCCCTTGGGAATTGCCGCCGACGGCGGCGCCGATACAGTCAGTCGTTTATTTCAGGCACTGCGCGATCGCTCCAAGGCCGGCGCAGAGATAAAGGCCCTCGACGCTCTGCGTGCGCGGGCGGTGCTGACGGACATGACGCAGTTCATGAAGCGGCGTTTCATGTTGTGGTACACCATGCTCGGCGGTCTCGACCAGGCGTTCGCAATTGCCGGCGAATCGCTGGATCACTTTGCTCGGCAGGGAACCATCGGGACCGCCTGGTCGTTTCTTTGGATGCGCGAGATGTTGCCGTTCAGGCAGGATCCGCGCTTTCAGTCAATGTGCCGGCGCATGGGGATGTTCGACTACTGGAACAAGCATGGCGCACCGGACAATTGCGAGCTGCGCGGCGGCCAGCTGATTTGCCGCTGAAGACCGCTGCTCGCATCAGCCGGTAAATTTCCGCACACCCGACGGTGTGCCGCTAGGGGGTTGCGGTGTAGGGAATGCTGACGGATCCAGTCTTGGGAGTTCCGGAATCGTCGTTGTAACTGTAGGTCAGCGACAGGGTGCTGGCTGCTGCGGCCGTGGGAGCATAGGTCAGGCTCAGTTGGCAGGCGATGCCGGTGCTGACATTCGTGCAGCTGAAGCTGCCGGATGAGCTGCTCCAGTCGCCGGGCAGCGCGCTCAGATCGGATGTCAGCAACAGATTATTGGCGAGATTGCCGTCGTCCGTCGTAAAGGTTACGGTCACCGGATTGTTGCTGCCGATGATGACGGCAACAGGATTGGGATTCGCGGTTCCGACGATGTTGTCGTTGGTCGTCGCGCGATACGCGATATTCACTGTTCCGGTCTTGGCTTGGCCGGCATCGTTGATGTAGGCGTAGTTCAAGGCGAGCGTGCCGCTGTCCGCCGCGCCCGGGGCATAGGTCAATGGCAGCTGACATCCATTGCCGCTGCTGAGGCCGCTGCATGCAAAAGAGGCGGCATTGCTGCTCCAGCCCGCCGGCAGCGAGGCCAGGCTGCTGGTCAACAGCAATGCCGTGGCGGGGCGGCCATCGTCGGTGGTGAAAGTGACGCTGACGGGCTGCGCGCCCGCCCCCACGACCGCGTTGATTTGACCGGTCGGCGACGCCGTGCCGACCACATTGTCGTTCGTCGTCGCGGCGTATTCCAAATTCAATGATCCGGTGCGGGTGCCGCCGTTGCCGTACGCGTAATTCAAGGTGACCGAACCGCGGGTCAAC
>DATLVV010000053.1:0-4208 GCA_035577165.1 Steroidobacteraceae bacterium
GTGGACAATATTCGGCTGATGCGCGATCGGCGCGCGGGCGTCGAGGTGGGATTCGTTCAGTCCGGTACCGTCGAAGAGGGTGCTTCGAAGGATCTGGAGTCGTTGGGGACGGTTTTCTACGAGGAGGTGTGGTTCTTTTGCCGCTGCCCGGGCGGGACATTGCCGACGGTCGCCGATCTCGCGGATTGGGGCGTCTCGATCGGCCCGGAGGGCGGCGCGGGCCGGCCGTTGGCGCTCAAATTGCTCGCCATGAACAGCATAGATCCGCGGCGCCTCAAGCTCTTTGGATATCCTGTGGATGAGGCTGGGAAGGCGTTGCTGGAGAAGCGGATCGATGCCGCGATGATTCTGACCGGCTGGGAGTCGCCGGTCATCCAGCGGCTGGCCCGCTCGCCGGATATGCTGCTGATATCATTCAAACGGGCGGATGCCTACGTCGCCATCGAGCCGACCTGGAGCAAGCTGGTGCTGCCGAGAGGCGTGGCGGACTTGGCCGGCGACCGGCCGCCGCAGGACACCAACCTGATCGCATCGAAGGCCAGTCTCGCCGTGCGGAACGATCTGCATCCGGCGCTGCAGTATCTGCTGCTGCAGGCGGCAATCCAGGTGCATTCACGCCCGGGCGTGTTCAATCGCGCGGGAGAATTTCCGGCCGCGGAGGAAATCGACCTGCCGATCTCCGACGAGGCGCGGCAGATATACCGCACCGGACCCTCGTTTCTGCACCGAAGTTTGCCCTTCTGGCTGGCCGAATTGGTGCGGCGGCTGCTGATCCTGATTCTGCCGATCGCGGGAATCATTTATCCGTTGTGGAGCTTGGTGCCGCGAATCTACGCCTGGCAAATGAAGCGCCGCGTCAATCGCATGTATGGTGAACTCAAGATGTTGGAGCGGGACCTGCGCATCGCTCAGCCGGAAACGCGCCCCGGTCTCATCAGCCGTCTCGACGATCTCGAGACGCGCGCCCGGGATCTGAAGATGCCCATCGCGTTTTCCGAAAATACCTTTAACCTCAGGGTGCATATTCGCGCGCTGCGCGCACGGGCGCTCGAGTCCCAGTCCCGTTCTTCGCTATGAATTGCCGCCGGCGTCCGTCGCAGTCTCCGCCGTCGCGGCCGGCACGGCGAAGCGCAGCACCGCTCCGCCGACGGCGCGGTTCTCCGCCCAGATGCGCCCGTGATGCGCCTGGATGATGGAGCGTGCAATCGACAGTCCGAGTCCCATGCCCTCCGCCTTGGTGGTGAAGAACGTGTCGAACAGGTGCGGCATCTTCGCTTCGGAAATACCGCTGCCGAAGTCCATCACCGCAACTTCAACGCTACCGCCGCCATTCAGCCTCGTCTGAATCGTGAGCTGCCGCGCCGGTCCCGTGGTCGCGTCCATCGCGTCCATGCCGTTGGCGATGAGATTCAGCAGAACTTGTTCCAGATACGCGCGATCCGCGCACACCGGCGGAAGATCGGCGGCGAATTCCCGCCGGATGGACACGCGCCGCCGCAGGGCATCTCCGGCAACGAGACGCAGCACGCCCGCCACCATGTCGTTGATGCTGATCGGCTGCAGGCGCATATCGCGCTTCTGCATCAATGCGCGAATTCTGCGGATCGCTTCATCCGCGCGCCGATCATCCCTGCAGATGTCGGCAAATATTTGGCGGATTTCCGCCAATGGCGGCTCGGGCAATTGCACCAGCGTTTCGCCCGCTTCGGCGTTGCTCAGGATGGCGCACAGCGGCTGGTTGATTTCGTGGGCGATCAGCGCGCTGAGCTCCCCCAATGCCGCAAGCCGGGACGCATGGCTGAGATTGCGGTCGGCCTCCTCGGCGTGCTTGCGGTCGGTGACATCGTGTCCGATCAATTGATATTCCAGCAATTCTCCCTGCGAGTTGACGACCCGGTGACAGATCCACTGCTGCCAGCCGTTGCTGCCGTCCGGGCGCTCCGCTTCGCATTCCCAAACGGCGGGCTCCGTGGATGACGCGGCGGAGAGGATGCGATCCTCTGCCGGGCCGCGCGCGCTCTCAGGCATCAAGGCCGGCAACTGCGTGCCGAGCAGGTCCTTGCGCATCCGTCCAAGGAAGCGGCAATAGGCGTCATTGACGAAGGTGAGAGTCATGTCCGGCAGCAGCCGGCATACGAAGTCGGTTTGACTCTCGACGACCTCCCGGTAGCGCTCCTCGCTTTCGCGCAGGGCGGCCTCCTGGTTGCGCCGCTCGGTGATGTCGATGGCCGTCCCGATGTAGCCGAGGAATCCACCGTCCGCGGCGAATCGAGGCACGCCCTTGTCCAAAATCCAGCGATATTCGCCGTCGTGGCGCCGCAGGCGATAGTCCATTTCGAACGGTTGCCGCGCCGCGAAACTGGACTCATAAGTGGCGAGGCACTGCCGGTAATCCTCCGGATGCACGCCGGCGGTCCAGCCGCTGCCTTGCTCCTGCAGTGCGCTGCGGCCGGTAAATTCCAACCACCCCTGGTTGAAGAAATCGCACAGCCCGTCCGTTCCCGACATCCAGATGAGCACCGGTGCCGTGTCGGCCATGACGCGGAACCGCTGCTCGGTCTCCCGCAGGGACTGTGCGACTTTCTGGGAATGCTCGATGAGCACGGCGACGATATAGAGCGGCACGGCGCGCAGCAGCAGAAAGTACTGCAGATTGGCCGCCGAATTGGCCGGCGTGCTTCCGGCGAAGGGCCCGCGGCCCAACAGGGCGGCGGCCACGGCCGCGAATGAAAGCAGCGCCATGGCTCCCGACGCGCCGAAGACCCCGAAACGGATCGCGGCCCAGAAGAGAAACGGCACTGGCGCGTAGAAGCGCGAATCGGTGAACTCCAATCCCACCGCTGTGGGACCGAATGCCAGCCAAGAGCTCCCGATCAAACCGCAGGTGAGCAAGATCGGTTCGGCCCAATATGCCCTCGCCGGGTGCAGACGGGTGGGGATGGGATTCAAAATCCAATAGAAGATGAAAGGGGTGATGATGACACCGGCGAGCACGTCGCCGTAGAACCATTGCTGCCAGCTGAGCCAATAGTCACTTCCGCGCGCATGGCGCGCCGCGGCGCCGCCAAAGGCGGAGAGCGCCGGTGCCAGGACAGCCACGATGACGAAGTACAGACCGAAGTCGCGCGGCGATTCGAATCGGGTCGGGTTGCGGGTGAGACGGTGCAGCAGAGCCGCGGCCAGCAGCACTGATGTGCAATCGATGGCAAATGTACCGAGCAGAAACCACACGGGGGTGGCAGGAGGCACCGCAACCAGCAGGCGAATCGGCAGGGTTGCAAGCAGCAGCAACCACCACCAGCGCGGACGGGAAACCAACAAGGCACAGAGGAGCACCGAATCCGGAAACCAGAAAGGCGAGGCGGTCAGGCTGCTGAACGACATTCCGTAGCGATAGGCGAGATAGAACGCCAGCTCGAACAGGCACAATGCGAGCAGCGACCTCGGGAGCGGGCGCCGATCGACCGTGAAATCGATGGTCGTACTATGACGCATACGCCTCGCTAGGATCCCATCCTGGCGGTGAAGGTGAATATGGCACCCCCGTCGACCGCGTTCTCCGCCCGCAAGCGCCCACCGTGGGCTTCGACGATCGAACGGCAAATCGCGAGTCCCATGCCCATGCCGGCGGATTTGGTGGTCACAAACGGCTGGAATATCTGCTCGAAATTCTCTGCCGCTATGCCGCTGCCGTTGTCCCGCACGGTGCATGTAATGTCGCAACTGCTGCGGTCAAAATGGGTCGCGACGGTGAGTTTACGATTGTTCGCGTCGCCGGCCGACATGGCCTCGCAGGCGTTGGCGATGAGATTCATGACGACTTGCTGCAGCTGTACACGGTCGCCGAGCGCAAGCGGTAGATAGGGATCGAGTTCCAGGGTCACGTTGACCTGCCGAGCGGCAAGATCGGTGCGAATCAGCTCGAGTACATCCCCGACGACATGGTTGAGATCGACCGGCTGGCGCGAGATTTCGCCCCGGGTCAGCAACGCCCGCAGGCGTTTGATCACCTCCGCGGCGCGCATGTCGTCCGCGACGATATCTCGCAGCATGGATCGAATCTCGCCCAAATCCGGCCGCGGCTGATCGAGAAGCTGCAAAGCAGCCTCGCCGTTGCCGAGTATCGACATCAAAGGCTGACTGAGTTCATGCGCAAACGCGGCCGACAGTTCGCCGAGAACGGCGACCCTTCCGAGATGAGCGAGCTG
>DATLVV010000054.1:0-4234 GCA_035577165.1 Steroidobacteraceae bacterium
CAGTCCCTCGGACATGAGGTCTTCGAGCTTGCACGCGGCGACCTCACGGCGGATAAGCTCGGTGGAAGACTCGAGGGGGTTGAGGTCCTCGTGCACCTCGCCGGCCGGGCACATGTCTTGCGGGAAACCAGCCCCGATCCCCGCGCTGAATTCTGGAAAAGCAATGTCGGCCTGACCCAGCTGGCGGCTCGTGCGTCGAAGTCTGCGGGCGTAAAGCGATTTGTTTTCCTGAGCTCGGCCGGCGTACTGGGCGCAAGTTCGCCGACCGGCGGCTTCGACGACGACTCCCCTGCCAATCCGCACGATGACTACACCGCCTCGAAGCTCGAGGCGGAAGCCTGCCTCGATGCGGAATTGAGCCGCGATATGCAACTCGTGATCGTGCGCCCGCCGCTGATTTATGGCCCCGGCGCCAGGGGCAATTTCATGCGGTTGATGCGCCTCGCACTCAAAGGCTGGCCGTTGCCGATCGGCGGCTTTCGCGCCCAGCGTTCGATGATCGGGATCCGCAATATGGTCGATCTGATCGGTGTGGTTGCAACGGATCGGCAAGTAACCCGGGCGACCGTGCTCGCCGCGGATCAGGAGACGATTTCAATTGCCGAATTGTTCAGCATGGTGTCCCGGCTCGCCGGCCATGCCCCGTGGCTTGCGCCCATGCCTCCGGTGCTTATAAGATGGTTGCTTGCAGTAGCCGGCCGAAGGAGCGACATCGTCCGCTTGACTGATCCGTTCGTACTGCGCCCGGCCCTGGCGCGGTCTCAATTCGGCTGGATGCCCCCGTATTTGCTTCAAGACGAGCTTCGGCGCACGGTGCGCTGCGAACTCGAGGCAGCCTCGCAACTCTAAGCAACAACAGTCGGACCGGTACGAGTCAACCGAGTTGGACCCAGGCACGTTAGGTTATGATGCACCAAGCTCACTTGTATATCGGGGATACCGCGTGCGGCCGATGAATAAGCTGTGGGCATTGTGTCTGTTGGCGATGGCGTCGACGGGATTGACGGCGTGCGGCGGCTCAAAGGGCTCATCCTCAGCCTTCCCGTCGGCGAGTTTGATCAGCGACGGCGGCGGCGAGAAGATCGCGAATGCGCCGGCTTCCGAAACCGGACCTCCAACCAAGATCGTCGCCATCCCCGGCGGCAGCGGCTCGGTTATTGCGTTGTTCCCGGACGGCGTAGCGTTTTACAGTCCCGACGGATTCAATGTGGGCGGCGGCGGTTCCAGCGCAGTTGCCAATGGCAGCGGCAACTTGAAGGTTGTCGACATCGTCCCACTTGCCGCCGGCGTCGATACGCTGTTTTCCGACGGCTCGGTGTATTTCAGTCCGGACGGCATGAATCTCGGCGGCGGGGGTTCGACCGTTGCCGCCTTCTCGGGCGCAACCAAGATTGCCAGCCTCACTGCCGTGAGCGGCGGCGTGGATGCCTTGTTCGCCGGTGGAGGCAGCGTCTACTTCAGCCCGGACGGCCGCAATTTGGGCGGCGGCGGCGGGAGCGTCAATATCTACAACGCGACGTCACCCATTCTTCAGATCGTGCCGGTCGGCGCGGGTGTCGTGACCCTGTTCAAAGGCGGTACCGCGTACTTCAGCCCGGACAACCGTCATCTCGGCGGCGGCGGCGCGACGGTGCCGGCGGCGCCCGGCGTGTCGGCCACCATCACCACGCTGGTGCAGGTCGGCGGCGGCGTCATAGCTGAATTTAACAACGGCGACACGTACTTGAGTCCCGATGGACAGAGCCTTGCGGGCGGCGGGGCCTCCGTGAGGGTATCCAAGTGGGACACATCGACCGCGAATGGCCCGTTCGGCGAGAGAGACAGCGCTCATGGCGCGGAATTCGCCGGTCACCTGTGGCTCAGCGGCGGATATGACGATCCAACCGGGTCGGCAAGCTGTTTCAACACGTGTAGCTATTTTGACCTATGGGGATCCACCGACTTGACGGGTACTTCGTGGCCCAGCTCGGCCAATTTTGCCACCGCCAGTTCACCCAATCCTCGCGATACTTCGCCGATCGAGAATAACGGCGTGCAGGACGCTCCGGTGCCCACCGACTTCTATGATAGCTATAGCGCCCTCGTGGTCTGGAATGACCGTCTGCTCGCAATCGGTTCCACAGTGTGGAGTACGCCGGACGGGACGCATTGGGCGCGACAAAATCTGGCAGATGGTGTAACCGCTGCGCCCGGTCCCGTACATGGATCGATAGCCACCGAGAATTCGCGGGCGCTGCCCTTGGGTAGCGTGCTTTATTATCTGCAGCTCGATTCGGGCGTGGTCTATAGCACGAGCGATATCGCCGCTGCCTCGTGGACCAACCTCGGCGCGATTTCTGGCTTCCAGCCGCGATGCGGAGCCGCCGCTTTCGTGAGCCAGGGAAAGCTCTGGATCGAGGGCGGCGGCGCGTGCAACTATTCGCAGGTATACAACGATATTTGGTCGTCGCCGGACGGCATCACGTGGACCCAGAGCAGCACGCCGGCCCAATGGTCCGGGCGCATGTGGCCATGCATTGCAGCGAGCGATGACGGAGTCACCTGGCTGGTCGGCGGGTACGCGCCGACCGATTGGAACGACAGCGGCGGGGTGATAACGCCGCGCTATACCGTCAATCGTTCGGATGTGTGGTACTCGAAAGACGGCGCCACCTGGAAGCAATACAAGACCGATTATGGCTCGGGCCTGACGGATGGAAACGCGCTCGAACCTCGGCACGCTGCAACGTGCTACGTCGGCGCCGCCAGCGGCGGCTCCGGTAAAGCGCTGGTGGTGGTCGCCGGCACGGCCACTCCCACACCTTCGACTGACAGCAACCACGTGAGCAACTCCATCCGGACACTGGCGCTGCCCGCAACAAGCTCGTTGCCGTAGGCATGGATGACCATCGCATTCGTGTCACTGGCGGCTTTTATTGCGTCCTATGCGTTGACAGGATGGTTGGCGCGCCACTTGCGGCAAAGGCAGATCGTCGATCGGCCGAACCCGCGCAGCTCGCATAGCACGCCCACACCCCGGGGCGGCGGGCTGAGCTTGGTCGCCTCGATCACCGGCGGCATCGCGGTTCTATCAGCGGCGGGAACAGTCTCCATGCCCCTGGCCGCCGTACTGATCCTCGGCGGACTGAGCATCGCGGCGATCGGGTTCTGGGACGACATTCGGCTGGCCCCGGTCGCCATTCGCATGACCGTACACTTCGGCGCCGCGGTCTTGGCCGTGTATGTCTTGGGTGCCTTATCGGGGATCCGCGTCGGCAATTCCGTCGTCCAGTTAGGCTCAGCCGGATTTGTGCTTGGCGTATTGGCCGTCGTCTGGATCTTGAATCTATTCAATTTCATGGACGGGATCGACGGCATTGCCGCCTCCGAGGCCGCGTTCGCTTTTTTCGGCAGCGCCGGCATCGTGCTGTTCGCCGCGCATGGTACGCCGGCCGATGCCGCTCCCGCATTGCTGGCCGGCGCCGCCTGCTTCGGATTCCTGAGGTGGAACTGGCCGCCGGCCGCAATTTTCATGGGCGATGTCGGCAGCGGTTACCTGGGATACGTGATCGCAATCATTGCTCTCGCATCCCTGCAAACGAGCGAACTCAGTCTGTTCACGTGGCTGATCCTGGGAGGCGTGTTCTTCGTCGACGCGACCCTGACGCTGAGCAGGCGCGTGCTGCGCGGCAAGCCCGTCTACCAGGCGCATCGCACCCACGCCTACCAATGGCTGGCCCGCCGTTGGGGCTCGCATGCCCGGGTCACGACCGCAGTGATCGCCGTCAATCTTCTATGGCTGCTGCCGTGCGCGGTCCTGACCGTGAAGTTTCCCGGTTCGGCGTGGTGGCTGTGCATCGTTGCGCTCGCACCGTTGGTGCTGTGTGCAGTGTTGAGCGGTTCCGGTCGCCCCGAGTAAGATCGAGGCGGCATCGACAATTACGGCGCGAGGTGACCTCCATGCATCGTCGCGAGATCAACAAAATGCTGGCGGCCTATGTGGTGGCGCCGGCCCTGGTTCCCACGGCCCCGCACGCCCAAACGTGCGCGCCCGGGGAGCACCCCAAGACCGCGGCGGAGACCGCCGCCGGCGTGAAAGTCGTGGACTCCACGCGCTGCCCCGGCGATTGGCGCCGCTACGGCGCCGATCCGGGCGGCACCGCCGATTCAACGGCGGCAATTCAAGCCGCATGCAACGCCAACACGCTGGCATTCGACGCGGAGGGCGGGACCTATCTCGTTTCCGCAACGATTG